>LNEO01000088.1 GCA_001465015.1 Deltaproteobacteria bacterium Ga0077539
CTGGCCGTGAGGCGAGCGTGGTGCCGCTTGGGTGTTGACGCCGCTACTGATTTTCCTGCGGATGTGCATTTTCGAACCGAAATCCGGTTCCCTGCTGAACGCGTCATCGCATCGCGATCTGAGCGAACAGGTCACGATGGGTGATCGCGCAAGTCGTCAGCACTCCGCCCGCGATCGCGCCAGCGACGCCTGTGGACCATAGGTCTTGTCCCGTGAGAAACAGACCCTCGGTGTTCGTCCACGGGCCCGGGCCATCGCGAAAGCGGGCCGGCGTGGGCGCGAGACCATAGATTTCGCCCGAAGGGTGACCGCAGAAGTCGCGGGTCGAGAGCGGCGTCGAGAGCTCTACGTGGTCGAGCTCCCCCAACGGCAGATGCCGGCGTATCACGCGCAGCATACTCTCGGTGATGCGTGATTTGCCCGCGTCGTACTCCGCGCCGCGGTGACCGCGCCGAGTGTCCGCCCACCGAGCGAAGCTCGCGGCCGACGCGCCAGACGCGGCGATGAGCGCGGTGCGGTCAGGGTAGCGCGCCGCGAAGCTCGGATCGATCGAGCACGCGGTGGACAGATACAGATCGGGCGGCTCATCGATCGCTCCGTCGCACCAGCGTTCGGTGTCCCGACGCTGTTGGTCCGAAGGGTCGCGACGGATGAAGACGTTGGCGCCGTCGAGGCCGAGCGAGCGCGGAGAGCGGGCGATTCCCAGGTAGAGCGCGACGTGACAGCTCGACGGGCCGATCGCGCGAACGCGATCTCGCATCGCCTGCTCATCGGGCGCGAGCCACGAAAATGTCCCCCGCGCGCCCACGTCACTCACGACGATCGGGGCGCGCACCTCGGTGCCGTCGCTCAGCACGACGCCTGTTGCGCGACCGGCATCGCTCGAGAGTCTGACGACCTCCGCGCGTACGACCACCGCGCCGCCGGCGCTTACGATGGTGTCCGCGATGGCCGACGAGAGCGCCGAGCCGCCCCCAACGGGGTGAAACGCGCCGTGCATGTAGTGCGCGGCGGCCCCGGCGAGCGCGGCGAAGCTGCTCTCTTCAGGGGGCAGCCCGTAGGTCGTCCATGAGTAGCTCATCAACATCGCGAGGCGCGGCGAGGCCCCGCTCTCGGCGATCACCTCCGCCGAGGTGCGGTCGGACCATGAGAGAAATGGCGAGCGCTTCGGCCGGCTCGCTGCTCGAGACAGACGCGAGACGAAGTGCCCAGGCGCGAGCTTCGCGCAGTCGATCACCGCGTCGAGAAACCGGTCGACCGCGCGCTCTTCACCGGGCGCGATCGCGAGCCACTGTCTGCGAAGCTGTTCGCGGTCTCCGCCCAACCGCGCGTCGATGTCTGGCGTGATCAGTCGATCGTGGGGGCATGGCAGCTGCGCCCAGTCGATCCGCCGGCCGCACGCGAGATCCACGACCCTCCGAATCAACCGGCCCTCGCCCATTTCACCGACGTAGTGAACCCCCACCTCCCATCGATACTTCGGCCGTCGAAAGGTCTGGCTCAACCCGCCGAGCTCGTAGTGTCGCTCGAGCACGAGCACGCGGAGCTTCGCGTACCGCGCGAGCAGCGCAGCGCAGACCAATCCCCCAATCCCCGCTCCCACGATGATCGCGTCCCAGTCTTGGGCGAGCAACGCCGTCGCGCGCACTCGGGGAGTGACGCAGGGTGCCGTCACGAGATCGGGCGCCCCAGCGCGAACGTCGAGAACGGGACAGGCTCGGCGAGCGGGGGCTGCCCCAACCTGGCTCGGAGTTCATCGAGCACGAGCTGAAACGCGTCGCGCACGCGGGGCAGCACTCGTCGCTCGGAGCCGGGTGTGGCGAAGTCCCGAGACAAAAAGCGCATGGTCGGATTGAGCGCGAGGTGACCGAGGTTCTTCTCGAAGAAACGGCCTTGGTCGCGCAGCGTTCGTTCGGCGTCGCGAAACAGGTGCCGAAAGGTCTGCAGGACGCCGAGCACTGCGTGCCTCGCGTGGCTCTCGCGCTCGAGCGCGCCGAGGTCGAGGTGCCGGTCCATGATGTACGGCTCGAACCAGAGGTTGAGATAGCAGGCGGTGTCGAAGTCCCACTTGGACGCGAGCAGCTCGAAGCTGCCGAGCGCGCCGTACAGCCCGTCGTACAGCAGGGTCGTCGACTCGACTCGAAGCGCGAACGCTCGCTCATAGAGCGCTGCGCGGCGAGCGCAGGAGTCCGCGCTCTCTCCGGAGAGATCTCGGTGAACGAGGTCGGTGACCCAGTCGTTCGTGACTGCGATGAAGTCGCCGCCTGGACTGTAGAGGGGATCGGTGAACGCGGCCGCTTCTCCGACGAGGGCCCAACGCTCACGAACATCGACGAAGCGCGAGGCCCCGTACGCGAGTTGGCCGAGGGACCTGGTGTCGAGCGTCTCGACATCTTCGATGAGCGAAGCGACCGCTCGGTGCGTCCGAAGAAACGCGAGCAATCCGGGCGCGGTGCGTAGCTCGTCGCGAAAGTCCTCCTTGCGCAGCACGACGCCGATGCTGGTGACCCCTTTGCCGAGCGGAATGAACCAGATCCAGTAGCCGGGATAACAAAAGTGGTTCGTCGAGAGCGACCGTGGGAGGTGCTCGACCCTGGCGCGAAACGAGTCCGACCCTGCCTCGTCGATGTCCGCGACGCCACGGAATCGACCCCACGCCGCAGCGTGGTTGAGCGTCGACTCGACCCGCAGCCCGCGCGCGCGGGCGAGCAGGCTCGAGCGACCTGTCGCGTCCACGATCCATCGCGCTGTGACGGTCCCGGCTGGACGTCCGTCCTCTTCGAGCGTGAGGACGTGGGGACTCGCGTCGGTGCCCAATTCGACGCTCGATACGCGGACGCCGACGCGCACATCGACGCCTTGCTCGGCGTTCATCCGAAGAAGATCTCGCTCGAATCGCGCGCGATCGATCTGAAATGTCGGAAACGGAAGCTGAACGCTCGTGCCAATCTCGCTCAGGTCCTCGAGCGCACCCTGGCGATCCTCGCGGTCGAAGAAGAAGCGGATCCCGTTCTTGGGCAGGTGCTCTTCGTAGAGGTAGCTCCCGAGCCCGAGCCGTTTGGTCAGGTACTTGCCGCAGATGTCGACGGTCGACTCGCCCACTTTGAAGGCTCGGTCGCGGGATTTCTCGAACAGCACCACGCTCGCGTTCGGGACGTGCCTGCGAAGTTGTCGCGCGAGCAGGACCCCCGCCTTGCCGCCACCGAGTATCGCGACATCAAACGCTGCCCTCATCGATCAAGCGTTCTCACATCTCACCTCCTCCGTGAAGGTGCAGGAGGGCACGCGCATGCGTTGACCCCCCCCATTCTGGCCCAACCCAAGAGGTAGCCTCGGACGGTTTGGGGGTCTGAGCCGACGTCCACGTTCGCCGACAACGTCAGAGGGACTTGTCTGCCTCAGCAGCCGTGAAGTCGACGAGTGACGGACCGTCGTCGAGGAGCGCGACCTCACAGGCGCCCAGCTCTCGTCGAAGCAGCCCGCGGAGCACCCGGCCAGGTCCAGCGATCACGAACCGCTCGACACCCTCGCGCGCGAAGGTCTGAAGAACCTCGAGCCAACGCACAGGACCGCACACCCCCGCGGCGATCAGCGCGCGCGTGTGTTCCGCGGACGCAATGGTTCCAGTGACGCCGGAGACAACGGTGATCTCGCGGGCCGGCCTCGGGTCGAGCGCTTCGACTGCCGCTCGAAGCACCTCCGCCGCCGGCTCCATCAGGGGGCTGTGCCACGCGCCGCTGACATCGAGCGCCACGGCTCCCGGAGCGCGCATCGCCGTGCGCATCGCCGCGCGCTCTCCGGCCAGCACCCACTCGTCACGGGCGTTGTGAACGGCCATCGCGGCGACGCCAGATCGCGTGGCTGACGCCAGCGCTGCGAGCATCTCGTGCTGCGACACCCTCGTGAGCGCGACCATGGTTCCCGGCGTTTGGCGGGCACACTCTGCCATCGCGGCTCCCCTCAATCGTGCGAGCGCCGCAGCTGACGTCGCGCTGAGCACAGCAGCTGCCGCCCAGGCGCTGAGCTCTCCGACCGAGTGTCCTGCGGCGTGCGTGAAGGACACGCTGGCCCTTCGGAGCTCGTCGAGGACCCCGAGCTGAAGCGCGACCAGCACCGGTTGTTGTACGCGCGTGTCTCGAAGCGCGCGCCCGTCCGGCGCCAACGCGCCCTCGACTGTGAGGTCGAGTGCGTCCAGGGACTCATCGACTCGTTCGCGAACCAACGGGCTCGATTCGTACAACGACCGCGCGTTTGCTGGATCCAACGCGCCTTGCCCCGCGAAGAGCACCGCTGTCCGCGTCATTGGGGTGGGGCCCTTTCGACGAGGCGCAGAACGCGCGAAACAAACGCGGAGTCGAGCTCGTGCGGCATCACAACTTCTATGCGAGCAAGCGAGAACGTTGTCGACGGGGAAGATCGACCCAGCTCGCGCGCGTCTACGCAGCGCACGAGCCACGATCTTCTTCGATCGCGCATTGGACAGCGCATGATCGCAGCACGAGCGAGGGAGCGATTTGCGTCGGAGACGCAGGGGATGCGTGAGCTCGCGGCTCGGTTCGCGGATGGCAGCGGCGCCCGACGCGCTCGACGCCTACGCATCTGCATCGAAATCGACGCGCGCATCCAACGTCGCCCCGTGCGCCCGCGGCGCGATGATTGCTGCGCGGTCGGCTCATGACCGCTCGCTACGTTCGACCCTTTTCTGCGCTGCGCCTCGAAGACGTCCCGCTGGTCGGAGGCAAGAGCGCCTCGCTCGGCGAGATGCACCGCGTCCTCGCGTCGCTCGGCGTGCGCGTTCCCGATGGGTTCGCGGTGACCGCAGACGCGTATCGCGCGGTGCTCTCTTCGGCGAGCATCGACCGAGCGCTGTTCGAGCTGCTGGCGGACCTGCGGCCAGGCGACACCGCAGGGCTCGCCGAGCGTGGAGCGAGATGCAGAGCGCTGATCCACGACGCGGGTCTGCCCGAGGACGTGTGGTCCGAGGTTCGCGCCGCGTACGACGCGCTCGGCGCGGGAGAGGCGTGCTCGGTGGCCGTGCGTTCGTCGGCGACCGCGGAAGATCTTCCAGACGCGTCGTTTGCGGGCCAGCAAGAGAGCTACCTCAACGTGAGCGGACACGAGTCGCTGCGCGAGGCGGTTGTGCTCTGCATGGCGAGCTTGTTCACCGACCGCGCGATCTCGTATCGAATGGACAAGGGATTCGCCCACGAGAAGGTCGCGCTCTCGGTCGCCGTCCAACGCATGGTGCGCTCGGACCTCGGCAGCGCGGGCGTGCTCTTCACGATCGACACCGAGTCGGGCTTTCGTGACGTGGTCATCGTCAACGGCGCGTGGGGCCTCGGCGAAAACGTCGTGAAGGGCTCGGTGATCCCCGATGAGTTCTGGGTGTTCAAGCCGACGCTCGGCGAGGGGCGAAGGCCCTTGCTCAAGCGCCGGCTCGGAGAGAAGCAGCTGAGGATGGTGTTCGCCACGGGCGGAGCGGAGACCAGCACGCGCAACGAGCCCGTCTCCGAGGCAGATCGAAGGCGCTTCTGCCTGACCGACGACGAAGTGCTCACGCTGGCCGAGCAGGCGGTTCGAATCGAGCGGCACTACTCCGAGCGCGCGGGACGATGGATGCCCATGGACATCGAGTGGGCGAAAGACGGTGCGACGGGCGAGCTCTTCATCGTGCAGGCTCGACCCGAGACCGTTCAGTCGCAGAGGGACCGCGAAGTGCTCGAGACGTATGTCCTCGAGCGTCGGAGCCCCGTGCTCGTCGTGGGCAAGAGCGTGGGGCAGGGCATCGGCGCGGGCGTCGCGCGGGTGATCGATGGACCCGAGCGGCTCGGAGAGTTTCGCGATGGCGAAGTGTTGGTCGCGCCGACCACGACGCCCGACTGGGAGCCGGTGATGAAGCGCGCGAGCGCCATCGTGACAGACCGCGGCGGGCGCACGTGCCACGCGGCCATCGTCGCGCGAGAGCTGGGCATCCCCGCGGTGGTGGGCACGTCCGACGGCACCCGCAAGGTCGAGAGCGGCGCCGCCGTCACCGTGTCGTGCAGCGAAGGCGACGCGGGGTACGTCTACCAAGGAGCGCTTCCCTTTCGGGTCGATCGCGTGTCGGTGCGCGATCTTCGAAGGCCGCGCACCAAGATGATGATGAACGTCGGGGACCCGTCGCAGGCCTTCGGGCTCGCGGCGATTCCCAACGACGGCGTGGGCCTCGCGCGGCTCGAGTTCATCATCAACAACACCATCAACGTGCACCCGATGGCCTTGTTGCACCCCGAGCGCGTGGACGACCAGAGCGCGCGAGAGACGATCACGAAGCTCACCGCGGGCTACTCGGACAAGGCCGAGTACTTCGTGGACAAGCTCGCGCAAGGAGTGGGGTGCATCGCGGCGGCTTTCTATCCCAAGCCGGTCATCGTTCGACTGTCGGACTTCAAGTCCAACGAGTATCGAAGCCTCGTCGGAGGAGCGCCGTTCGAGCCGCTCGAAGAGAACCCGATGATCGGCCTGCGCGGCGCGGCGCGGTACACGCACGAGAGCTATCGCGACGCGTTCGCGCTCGAGTGCCGCGCGATGAAGCGAGTGCGCGAGGCGATGGGGCTCGACAACGTGCGGCTGATGGTCCCGTTTTGCCGTCGCGTGGCCGAGGGCGAGCGGGTGATCGCAGAGATGGCTCGACACGGCCTCGTGCGCGGAGAGCGGGGCCTCGAGGTCTATGTGATGTGCGAGATCCCCAACAACGTCCTGCTCATCGACGAGTTTTGCCAGGTGTTCGACGGGATCTCCATCGGCTCCAATGACCTCACGCAGCTGACGCTCGGCGTCGATCGAGACTCGGCGCTCGTGGCGTTCGAGTTCGACGAGCGAGATCCCGGCGTGGTGAAGTTTCTTCGCGCCGCGGTCGAAGGAGCGCGCAGAGCCGGGCGGCACTCGGGCATCTGCGGACAAGCCCCGTCGGACTACCCCGAGATGGCCGAGCTGTTGGTGCGCGCGGGGATCGAGAGCATCTCGCTCAACCCCGACAGCGTGCTGCGCACCACGCTCAGCGTGCTCGCGCTCGAGCAGACCCTCGACGCCGAGCGAGCGCGCGCGGGCGAGCGCGACCGGTGAACGGCGAGCGCGTGTCGGTCGCGGGCAGATCGTGGTTCGACGCTCAGGGCACGATCACGCGCAGCGCGAACGAGGTTCGCGAGAGCACGGAAGCGGCGACGAGCGCACGCGCGCGCTGATCACCCTGCGGAGGCGTCCATGCCGCTCGACGCGTCGCTCGAGGATGCGTCGGCGGCCGCGTCTGCGCCGGCGTCCGAAGCAGGTCCTGCGCACTCGACCGGAACGCAACCGCGCCCTCGCTCGTCCCCAGTGCACACCGCTCCGGAGCCGCACTGCGAGTCCATCGTGCATGGTCTCGTGCAAAACGACGGGCCCGAGCTCTGCACATCACCCGTGCACACGAACGCGCTGATCCCGCCGCACTGTCCGCCGCCAGCGGTGCAATAGCGACCGACGCCTCGCTCGTTGCCTCGGTGACAGGGTCGGACGCAGGAGTCTGTTGGAGCTGCAGGCGTGGCGCATCCACGGTTTCCGACAGGGCCTGCGTCGCCGGAGTCTGCGCCTGCGTCAGCCGAAGGTTGTGCGCCGCCGCGAGTGGCGACGACGTTCTGGCAAACCACGGCGCCGTTGGCCGGATAGTAGTACATGAGCGCGGCGCACATCTCCGCCGGCGGTTCGAGGGTGTTCGTGGTCGTGTTCATCCAGTCGCACACCAAACGAAAGCGATCGCCGCGCTGCAGAGCGATCCCGCCGTTCTCGGTAAACGTGTAAGCCGGCGGGCTGAACTGAAGCCTGTCGCCGCCCAGCTCGTTATAGATCATCCGCTCGGCGCCTGCGCTGTTGACGATGGAGATGCGAACGCGCTCGCCCATCGTGTGCGTGTGCCCGAGGACCGAGACGATCTTCATGTCCTGCTCGACCGCGCACTCGAGCGTGCGACCGTAGGAAGCGCGCGGCGGAATGGAGAGGTCTGGATCGTAGATGTTGTACGAGTCGACCACGTTCTGCACTTCGCCCCGCGCTGCAGGACGAATCACCAGCGCGTCGCGCACGCGCACCGCGTTCGCTGCGGTGTTGAGGTAGTGCGACTGCAGCACGAGCTGCGCGCCCGCGGGGATCTTGATTCCGATGCCTGGCGGCAACGTGAGCGCGGACTCTTGCGACTCCTGACCGCCGCCGATGAAGCGCCAGTTGGACATCTCGTTTTCCGTGCATTCGTGCACGCCGACGGGCTGTCGTGCCGTCGTGTAGAACAGCACGACGTGGTGTCCGCCCGGCCCCTGGTAGTTGCGCAGCTCGCGGGTGATGACGTCGCTGCTCGCGGTGACGTCTGTGTACGTGCACATCGTCACTTCGGCGCTCGCCGCGACGGAGAACTCGGGCGTTTCGAGGAGGATGTCGCCCGGCGCGATCGCGGGGGGGCGGTAGCTCCACGGCGCGTTGTTGTTGTTTGGCCCGCAAGAGAGCGCGCCGAAGAGAACTCCAACAACAATCGCGCGTGTGTTCATGCTCAGAGCGACCTCTGAAAAAGGTGCTTAGCACACATATCGGCTCGGGCAGAAGCCCCGCGGCTGCGACTCCTCAGACCCCGCCTTCGTCGGGCGGCGAGAAGTCACCGACCCTCGTGTCGGAGTACTCGTGGACGTCGGTCTCGAGGTTGGTGAACTTGGTGAGCTCTCGGATGAAGCGCAGCCGCGCGGTGCCCGTGGGGCCGTTTCGCTGCTTTCCGATGATGATCTCTGCGATGCCCTTGTCCTCGGTGTCCTTGTTGTAGATCTCGTCGCGGTAGATGAACATCACCATGTCGGCGTCCTGCTCGATGGCGCCCGACTCGCGCAGGTCCGAGAGCTGCGGCCGCTTGTCGGTGCGGCTCTCGACGCTGCGGTTCAGCTGCGAGAGCGCGACGATGGGCACGCCGCACTCCTTGGCGAGCTGCTTCAATCCGCGGGAGATTTCGCTGATCTCTCGCTCGCGAGAGTCCATGCCTTCGCGCGAGGCCTTCATGAGCTGGAGGTAGTCGATCACGATGAGCGAGAGGTCTCGCTCGGCCTTCATGCGCCGCGCTTTGGCGCGCAGGTCCATCAGCGTGAGCTCGCCCGAGTCGTCGATGTAGATCGGCAGGTTGTAGATGCGCGACGCGGCGTTGGTGAGCGCCGTCATCTGATCCTCGGTGAGCATGTTCGATCGCAGAAGCGACTGATCGACGTTGGCCTCGGCGCAGAGCAAGCGATTGGCGAGCTCGACGCGCGGCATTTCGAGAGAGAAGAAGAGGACGGGCTTCCCCGACGCCTTCGCGGCGTTGGCGGTCATACACAACACGAAGGACGTGTTGTGCACGCAGACGTCGTTGGCGACGAAGTTGTGCGTGTCGGGAATCTCGAGGTCGTACACCTGCTGCGGGCCGAGCGCCTCGATCGAGACGATCTCGTCCCAATAGAGCTCGCTCGTCGCGAGCTCGAGCAGCGCGCTGTCGCCGAGGGCGCGCGCGATCTTGCCGAGTCGTTGACGCGTGAGTCCTCGCTGACCGACGTGCATGTTCGTGAGCTCGCCGAGCCCTGCGCGGCGAGCGAGAGACGCCCAGCTCTCGGCGCCCTTCTTCGCCGCGATCATCGACCACACTTCAGCGGGGATCGTGTCCGCATTGCTGTGCTCTTTGCGTCGGTCGACCGCCTCGACGCAGCCGGCCAGCGCTCTCTCTTTTCCGAACATGCCGATCTGCGTGGAATACTCACGGATCGACTGCGCGTCGGTGATGTCGAGCTGCCACGCTGATCGTCGCTGGCCTCGATAGGCGACGGTCCGCGCGCGACGCTTCGCGATCACGCCGAAGCGCAGCAACAAGTGCTGCACGTCCTCTGCGAGTCGGGCCGACACCGTCGCGAAGCCGAGCTGCGCTTGCCCCGACTTCAGCGTCGTCGCCCAGCCGTCCGTCGCGAACAATCGATTGAGAAACAGCGCGATTTGCGCGCGCGGAGCCGTGAACACGCATTCGGGGACGAACTTCGACCTCGCGTCGCGGCCCCAGATGCCAATTTCTTGCAACCAACGGACGAAGGCGTTTGGCCCAACGCCCTGCAGTTGCGCCGCCCCGCCGGGGGCGAGCGCTTCTGGAGCGACGTCGAGCACCGAGCAGAGCTTGTTGAAGGTCTCTTCGCGTGGCGCGCATCGGCCCCTTCGCCACTGCAACAGCGCCCCTTCGGTCACTCCGACGCGCTGCGCGATTTGCTGGGCGGTGAGGGGGTGATCGTGCGCTGCCTGCTCGAGCTTCTCTGCGAACGCGCGTCGACGCGCGACCGTGCTTCGGCGATCCGCGCGGACGCGCACGCCCATCGTGCGATCGTCGGGCGCGAGCTCGACGGCTTCGACTCCGTCGATCGCGTCGATCGCCGCGGCGAAATCCGCGCGCAGGCGGGCGTTGCTGTTGGTGAACACCGCGCTCGTATTCGTCATCGACCCGTCGCCGATGAGATACGCGAGCGCTTTGACCTTGTTGTCGTCCAGCTGCTTGTCGCCGAACACCGGCAGCGCGCGGGGAACAGCGATGCGCTCGCCGACCGCGAGCAACCCCAGCGACTTCCATCCGTCGAGCGTCAAGAACGGGTGGGTCGCCGTCGCGCTCACGGTGCGGCCGAGCTTCGTGGTGACGCGAAACACAGGCTTCTTGCCGTCGTCGAGAAAGCCCGACGGGGAGGTCATGTGAAACCTGAAGCTGCGTCCGAGCGTCAGAAGTCGCGCGTCGCGTTGGTGATAGAGCTCTTCGATCGTTCGAACGGCGCCGTCCGCCGTAACGATTTTCGCGTCGGCGGTGAGGCACTTACCCATCGCCGGTCTCGCGGCGATCACGATCATTTGACCGGGGTGCATCCCGGAGGTCATCTCGTCGAGGTCTCTGAAGCCCGACTCCGTTCCGCTGATGCGCGCGCCGCGCTCGAGGGTCTTCTCGATGCGCTCGAAGGCCTCTTGCACTGCCGTCTCGAGGGGGATCAGCGTGCTCTTCGAGCGCTTCTGCGCCACGGCGAACACCTGCGACGCGGCGTAGTCGAGAAACGAGTCCGCCGCGCCGCGCTCGCCGTAGCCCCTCGCGACGATGTCGTGCGCGACGCCGATCATGCGCCGCACCTGCGCCATGTCCGCGACGATGCGCCCGTGGTTCTCGGCGTTGGCGATGGTGGGTGTCGTCTCGGTGAGCTCGCCGAGGTACTGCATGCCTCCGACGGCGTTGAGTCGCTCGCGGTTGCGCAGCTCGGCCGAGAGCGTGACGATGTCGATCGGCTCGCCGCGGGCGTTGAGCGCGAGCATGCACTCGAAGATCACCGCGTGGGCGGGATGATAGAAATCCGACGCGATGACGGCGGCGCTCACCATCGAAAAGACGGTGTTGTCGAGCAGCACCGCGCCGAGCACGGCCTTCTCGGCCTCGATGTCGTGCGGAGGAACGTTGCCCTTCGAGTCCTCTTTGGGCGCGAGCGGGCTGTCGTTGTTGGCGTCGGAGCGCCGCCAACGGGGGTTGGTCCCTCGGTCGTTGAAACCCGAGTCTTTTCCATCACCCTTGCGTCCGACGAATGCCATGCCCTGGAATCAAAGCGGCTAGCATGTCTGGGCGATCCACCCCCAATTTCCGGCCGTCGCGCGGGCATTTGACGAAACGCCCCAACGGTTCTGGAAACTGTAAGTCCAAGGGGTCGCGGCGCGTTCGTGCCTGCAACCCGAGGTCCATCGTCCCCATGAACCAATCGAAGTTCCGTCAGTTAACGCGCGGAGCGCTGTCCATCTGGCTCTCGTCCGCGCTGATCGCGCAACACGGCTGCTCCGCAGGGAGCCCCGTTCGAGGAGCGCTCGCCACGCGCAGCCCGTCCGACGCCCGAGCCGAGGCGGCCGGCGCTCCTTCGGGAGGAGAGGCATCCTCCACGTCTGCCGCGGGCTACGCTCCGCAGGCGATCGACCGTGACCTCGTCGCGACGGGGTCGACGACCTCCATGGACTCGACGGCTCGCGCCGACGACGGCGTCGCGCAGCGAATCTCCGAGGTCCGCCGCGCAGAGCCTGGCGCGATGCCCGCGACGACTCCCGCTGCGGAGCGGCCCGCGCCTTCGCGGCCCGGAGTGACGCGCAGCCAATCGGGCCCCGCTGGCAACGCCGCGCCGGTCGCTGCCAACGAAGAGTCGCCGAGCGCGGGCGGTCAGGGCGCTGCGGCTCGACAGCAACAGGCACCGCAACAACAAGGGCAGCAACAGGCACAGCAAGAGCGCCCCTCGACGTGGCGCGAGGCGACCGCGCGCCAGCAGTCGTTGCGGCTGTCCATCGGCGATCGCGAGACGCTGCCGCTGCGCGGGATCCAAGTGCGCGCGCAGGTCGACGGGTTTCGCGCCCGCGTGGTGATGGACGCGTACTTCTTCAACGATCGGGGCAGGCAGTTCGAGGGGACGTTTCAGTTGAAGCTCCCCGAGGGCGCGTCGCCATACTTCTTCGCGTTCGGCGAGACGGCGTACACCGCGGATGATCCGCGGCAGTCGGTGATTCCTTTCTTTCCTGCGCCGAGCGCGCAGGGGATGGGGCTCTCGCCCGAAGAGATCCTCCGCGCCCGCGCTCAACAGTGGAACGCTCCTCGCGAAGCCCGCGTCGTGCCCCGCGAGCGCGCAGCGCACGCGTACAACGAAACCGTCCGCGCTCGGGTCGACCCCGCGCTCATGGAGTGGTCGGGCGCGGGCGTCTTCGAAGCGCGTGTGTTTCCGCTGGTGAACCAGAAGCTCCACCGCATCGTCGTGGCCTACGACATCACGCTCGACCGTGACGGCGACGAGTACGTGCTCCCGTTGAGCCTCCCGCAAGAGACCAACGAAGTGATGCTCGACGTCGCCGTGGCGCAGAGCCCCGGAGGGACCGTCGCGATCGCTCCGCAAGCGCGCCCGAGGCTCGACGGCGGCTACGCGTTCTATCGCTACGAGCGGCCGCAGCAGCGCTCGGTGCAGCTTCGATTGCGCGGGCCCGCGCCGACCTTGGTGGGCAGCGACGGAAGCCCCGATGGCTTCTTCGCCGCGCAAGTGACCGCGCAGATCCCAGAGACGCAGGCGAGCGCCGCCGCGGACAGCGCGGTGTTTCTGGTGGACACCTCGTTGAGCAATCGCCCCGAGAACTTCGCGCGATGGCTGCGCGTGCTCGAGCGCGTGCTCGAGTCCAACCGCGACTCGATGCGGCGCTTCGCGGTGCAGTTCTTCGACGTCACCCCTCGTTGGTGGCGCGGCGGATTTCAAGACAACACGCCCGAGAACGTCCGCGCGCTGTTGTCGCACGCAAACGAGCTCTCGCTCCAGGGCGCGACGGACCTCGGCGCTGCGCTGAGCGAAGCGTCACGGCCGGCCTTCGCGCAGAGCGACGCGCAGCGCTGGGACACGTTCTTGCTCTCGGACGCGGCCGTCACGTGGGGCGAGGCGGACGTCAGGCAAATCGCAGCCAACTATGATCGCGCGCACCGAGGCAGGATCTTCGCGTATCGACTCGCGACGAGCGGTGGTGGTGACGGCGCGACGATGGCGCAGCTCGTGAGGCACTCGGGCGGAGCGGTCTTCACGATCGCCAACGACGAAGACCTCGCGCGCGCGGCGACGGCGCACCGAGCGTCGCCGTGGATGCTGCGCAACGCGACGATCGAGGGAGCGACGGACCTGGTGCTGGCAGGGGCGCCGTCCGCGCTGTTTCCTGGGCAGCGGTTGATGGTGGTGGGCAAGGGGAGGCTCGCGCCCAACGCGCGGTTGCACCTCGAGCTCGCGCGCGGCAGTGCGACGACCGCCGTGGATCTGCCGCTGGGTCCGCAGCTCTCGAGCTCGCTCGCGCCGCGCGTGTTCGGCGAAGTCGCCACGGCGCTGCTCGAGGACAAGGCGCCGGTGACGGATCGACAGGCGCGCGCGTTCGCGACGCACTTTCGCGTGACGGGGCGAAGCTGCTCGATGGTGATGCTCGAGACCGAAGCGGACTATCAGCGCTTCGGAATCGTTCCGCAAAACGAGGCGCAGGTCGTGCGCGAGACGAATCTTCGGACGCTCGCGGCGCGCGCCGAACAAGAAGCGGTCGCGACGTTGAGCGACGCGCGCGGGGCGTTCATGGCGTGGCTGGATCGACTTCCCACGACGCCGGGCGCGACGATCCGCGTCGATCCGACGCTGCGCGCGATGCTGTCGCAGCTGCCGGTGAGCACCTTCGAGATCCCGCGCGAGACCGTGGCGATGGAGCGCACGCGCCGCCAGGACGTGAGCCCGCAGCTATCGAGCGCGCTCTCGCAAGACGAGCTCGACTACGACGCGGTGTCCGCGGAGTCCGCGCGGCTGCGTCAGGCCAATCAGCGAGGCGAAGCGCTGCGCGCGTTGAGCTCGCTGACCGAGAAGCGCCCGGGCGACACGGTCCTGGCGCGCGACGTCGCGTTCACCGTCAGCGAGTGGGGCATGCCCGCGAGCGCGTATCACTTGCTGCGCCGCGTTCAAGCGCTGCGCCCGGCGGAGTCGCACACGTACCGCTCGCTCGCCGAGTCCCTCGCCGCGATGGGAAAGAACGACCTCGCCCTGGCGCTCTACGAAGTCTCGATCGGCAGCGAGTGGGACGCGCGCTCGAGGGACTACCGCGCCATTGCGGGCGTCGGGTACCTGCGCTTTCTGCGAGAGGTCGCGCGCGGCGCGCGTCGCGTGGCGGACGGAGGGTTCGCTGCGCGCAGGCTGGCCGCGGTGCGCGAGCTGCTTCCGACGCTGTCTCAGTCGGGACAGATGCCGATCCCGGTGCGCGCGGACGTCCTCGTGATGATCGCGTGGAGCACGGACAACACCGACGTCGACCTGCACGTCGTCGATCCTGCGGGCGAGGAGTGCTACTACGGCCACCGTCAGACCGCGGCGGGCGGCTACCTCACGCAAGACGTGACGACTGGGCACGGGCCAGAGATGTTCATCCAGCCGCAAGCGCGCGCGGGAAGCTATCGCATCTTCGCGCACCCAATCGCAATCGGGCCAGCGCGCGCACGAGGGTGCTCGCGACGGTGGTGCGTCGGTGGGGCTCGGCCAACGAGCAAGTGACGACGCGGGCGATTACCTTGGGCGACACCGGCGATCGGCAGGACATCGAGCTGGTGCAGTGGAGCCAGTGATGGAGTGAGCGGGGGGAAGGGCGCGGGAGCCATAGGCGCCGAAAACTTCACGGCTGAAACAGAGAGTTAGAGTAGCAAATCGAGCGACGAAACGACGTTCTACATCGAGCCGCGGAGCGCGGCCCCCACCCAGTGAGCAGAACGCCGGTAGGCGCAGTGCTGAAG
>LNEO01000089.1 GCA_001465015.1 Deltaproteobacteria bacterium Ga0077539
CAGTTCGAGCGGCAGCGAGAACGCCTGCTGAGCTAGCTCGAGCCCATTCGCCCATCGGGTCTGCGAGGCACTATGCGCGGCAGCTCGCTGCCGCGCCGAGGCCGTCGTCGCTCGCTGCCGCGCCGAGGCCGTCGTCGTATGGAAGTAGATGCACCCGGCGGCGATCCAGCTCGCTGCGCGAGAGCTCGAGAATGCTGCGCGACGAGACTCGCTCCGACGCGACGCGACCTCCATGTCAGCCGCGGTGACGTTGGTTCGTCTCTCTCAACGAGCACGCGGTTCGATGGCAATGGGAAGCCCGCGCGCAGAACGAGATGCACGCCTCGCGATACGCGGTGTTGGCCTGCGAAATCACCGACAAGCGCCTCTTGGGCTCTTCGGGCGGCGCGGCGATCGACGCGAACGCCTCTCGCAGTCGAGCGATTCCCCGCTCGGCGGCGCGCGCGCGAAACTCGAGGTCCTCGCCGCTTCGGATGGAGGGGCGATTCGTCCCGGCCCACGAGAGGACGAGAAAGCCGGCACGGCGGACGGTGATGGTCGTGTGCGACGCGAGCGCGGTCTTCAGCGCGAAGACGTAGAGCCCCGCTTGCGAGCGCGTCGCGGCGAGATTGCTCGTGTCCGTATGGCCCCCGCGATCGGGATAGACCTTCACTTCGCCGATTTCGAGCTCCCACCGATCGTCACCCACGGGGTGCGCCACGACGATGTCCGGCGCGAGGATCCCGTCGCCGAGGACGTCTCGCGCGGGAGCGTCGATCGCTGGCGCGAGAAAGATGTGGGTTTTCTTTGCGCGATCTCGCTCTCCACCAAGCCAGAGCGCGAACGCGTCGCGGGCCATGTCGAGGTTCTTCATCGACGGGCCTTGATTTCGTGTGAGTCGGAGGTCGACGACGATCGCCTGCTCCGATGCGATGACCCCGGCTTTCGCGAGGGCGACCCGCAGCGACTCTGCGTCGTTTTCGAAGAGCGCGTTCTCGAAGATCGCGCCACGACGAAGGGCGTACGGCGACTGGGCCTCGCGTGTGGGATCGCCGTCGTGCGCAGCGACGTCGCGCATGGGCATGTCCATGGCGACCGACAGGGCGTTGGCCTCGCACGAGGGGTTCTGCAGAAACTGGTCGAGCCGTCGGCGAACGTTGCGGGTGCTCATCTCCAGAGAGAGACGAACGAGGGCGGGGGTTGCTGACGCGAGAGCGAGATCCGCGGTCGATGTAGCGACGATCGAGCGGGCGGGCGCGAAGACGAAGAATCGATCTGGCGGGATCGAGCCTGGTCATCTTTGTTTGCCGCGCTTTCGCGTGTGGTGACGTTCTGTCTCGCGCGCTACCAGCGGGTCGATGATTCAGTCGAACGCGAACGCCTCGACGTCCATGTCGACGTCTCCGCGCTCGCTGGACAGGTCGTCGATGCGAGGCTCTTGTTCGAGTTCGTCGTCCGATTCGTAGTCAGGGTCGTCGATGAACGAAACGTCACGGAAGAGATCGGGTTCGCCTGTCAGGTCCGTGCGGTGTTCTCGTCGGCCGCTCGTCACCGCGCGGCGCGCGAGCACTCGAGCCTTGCGCAGCCGCTCGTCTGGCGCTCGACGCAGCTCAACCGCGTCGAACGACGGCGCCAACTCGACGAGCGCGTGTCCTCCCGGGGAAGATTCTGCGAGGCGTTTCGCGATGCGTTTCATGACGGGCCCCTGACAATTCGGCGCGAAGCGCCCGAGCAACGTGACCCGACGCGCCCCGATCGACCGCGCGATCTCGAGCGCGCGCAGCGCGGCGAACTCCGTGTCGAGCACCGAGGATCGGTCGAAGTACGCTTCGGACGTGCACGCCACGGTGACGTCCTTTTTGCCCTCGAGCGACGGGGCGTACAGGATGACGCCGACGCCTGTGCCTCGGCGCTTGTGAGACACAGCGAGCTTCGCGTACAGGTGAATGGTCTCGAACATGCGGCGGGTCTCCTCGTCCCTCGTGTCCGACAAACGAGACGCGTCGATCAAGTTTGCGGCGAGTCCGGTTCGACTCGGGCTGGTGGAACGGCGACGCCAACGCCAACGATCGCACCATGCGCGGCACGCTCGGAGCGCAGCTCGCTGAGTGCCTCGGCGCGTGTATTCGACGCGCGGGCGTTCGACCGATCCCGACGTCGTGAGCGCTCGACCGTTGGCCGTCTCCGGCGTTCGGCCTCGTAGGAACCGCCAGAATGACGCAGCGCGTCGCGAATTCCTTACAGCGCTGTAGAAGATTGGCGAGGCCAGGAATGCGGTGGACGAGCGAGCGCG
>LNEO01000090.1 GCA_001465015.1 Deltaproteobacteria bacterium Ga0077539
GCGGGTGGGGGCCGCGCTCCGCGGCTCGATGTAGAACGTCGTTTCGTCGCTCGATTTGCTACTCTATCTCTCTGTTTCAGCCGTGAAGTTTTCGGCGCGTATGCCCTTGGCTCCCGGGGCGGCCAATCGCGACTCGAGCGCTTGGTCTCTCAGCGAAACTGCGATCATGGGAGACGCTCGGCGATATCCCCACGTTCTGCAATCACACCCGGGCGGCGCCGTCACCTGCTGCTCGAACGTCGCGAACATGGGATGCGTCGCACGAACGAGCAGAGTTCCCGTGCAGCCGCGACCTTGCCGTGTGAAGCATCCGGGCGTGACTCCGCGAGCACCACATGGGTTTGTTGGAAAGCTGACACCGTCTGGAATGATGAAGAACACCGACGCGTCGGTGATGGGTGCGTTGGTGTTGGCGTCTTTGATATACACAAACAAGCACGGTCCAGATAGGGGAGTGCACGGCGCGCACGAGAGCACGAGAGCGAAGAGAGCCAGGAAGAGCTGTTTCATTCGAGTGCTCCTTCTCATCGCCTGGGAGATACCGGACTCATTCGACGAAACACTGGGTTGTTGTCCGTTCTGACAACAAAGGCAAAAGGAAGACCGTGAGTGTTTAGTTCAATGGCGCGCGAGTGGCGCCGCGATGAAGGTAGGGAACTTGCCGCGCCCGTAGTGATGCGCGCGTGCGGCACAGAGGGCGTCGGCGAACGCGACGTGCTGGGCGGCCAGCGTGTGCGTTGCCGTCAGGTTCATCGCGTACGTCTTGGCTCTGCGGCTCGAACGCGCAGGACCGCACCGCGCTCGACTCATCGCGTGAGGGCGCAGCGTTCGCCCCGAGGAGTTGTTGGTTCCTTCCGCGGCCCGTTCCGTCGCGAAGTACGCGAGCTCTTTCGCGCGTTTCCGAAGACGCTTCTGCAGACGCTCGATCTCCGAGTGCACTCTCAGCTGTGGGTTGCGCCCGAGCTCGCGCAGCCCCTGCGAGAGCGCCTGCGCGTTGCGCTCGGCTGTCGAGGGCTTTTGCTGCGACCGAACCGCGCGTTGATCCAGCCGCTGCAGCGATTGGTGCACCTCCAACGCTTCTGGCAACTCCGTTCTCTCTGCGATTTGCGTGGCCGTTCGGATCGTATGCGCCCAGCAAGGTGCGTGCTCTGCTCCCTCGATCGTCCAGTACGCTGCGTAGAAGTCGCTGTGGATCACGCCCCTGAACCGATCGCCGATCATCGCTTGCGCGACCTCGGCGCTGCGGCTTTCTGCATGCTCGAACCACACGATGTCCCGCGTTCGAGCGAGCCACAGCCATCCGTTGTGGGTACGGATTCGGTGCGATGTCTCGTCCATCCACCGGTGCGTTGCGTGCTGGATCGCGTTCTTGATCTGATCGCCACGCGGCGCCATTGCCGTCGCACATCGATGCAAAAACTGTTGGATTCCGCCACGCGAAATACTCAGTCCCGCGCGCTTACACTCGCGCTGCACCTGCGCCAACGAGAGCCCCTCAGATTTCTGCTCGACGATGCGTGCCTGCATCTTGGGGCCGACCTTCGCGTTGGGTCCGAGCTCGTAGGGCAGCGAAGCGAGCACACGCTTGTTGCATTGAACGCATCGCCCCTGCGGTCGAACGTAGGCCACCGTCTCGACTGCGGGCTGCGGTCGCGGCTCTTCGACGCGCTGGCGCCGCGCGGGCTCGGGCGAGCGCTGCACATCGCCGCCGCAGTCAGGACAGCAGGGTGGAGGCGGGAGCGTGACTTCGCGATCGACCGAGGCGGGAGCAGTGCGCCCTGCGCCGCGGTGTCCGTGCGATCGCCCCGGGCTCCGCGTACAGCCATCGCGGGCGGCCTTGCGCTGAGCCTTCTTGCCGCCAGGTCTCGTGCGGTGCCCGCGTTTCCATGCCTCGATGACCTCCCCCTGCTTCTCGAGCTGCTCGCGCAGCCGCTTCAGCTCCGCGTCACGCTCCGCGAGCTGACGCTCCGGTTCGGCGATTCGGTCATCCTGCGACACAACCCCGAGGGGCGCTCCGACCGCGAGAACGCGCAAGCGTCTTTCTCGTTCATTGAACTAACCAGTCACGTCGGGGGAGGTTCACGGTGTCGCTGAGCGCACGCCTGCAAGGTGTGCTCATTTCGTGCCGACTCTCCCTCGCCGAATGGCGTGACTGAGAACGCTAGTCGAATGAATCTCGCACAAGGAGCACCACGATGCAGCAGACTCGAAAACCCAACGTGAAGTTGACGATCTGCATCCTCGTCGCGGGTTGTGCGCGCACGGCGCCCAATGTCTCTTCACCCGATCGGGCGGCGGTCGTTCATTTTCAAATGCAGGGCTCTGCGATTTGCACGGGAACTACCAGGACAGAACTCGACACATGCCGCGGCTCGATCGTCACAGAGTGGGGAGACGAGCCGTTTGTATTGACGAGAACGGTCCGCGACTTCGGCGGATTCGGCGCGACGTGTACGCTCGGAACGGATGGTGTGGTTCGCTGCCGGGGAAGCAATCGTACTGGACTTCTCGCGACTCCGCTCGTGAGCGCATCCTCTGACGAGGTACCCATCGCTCTCCCCGCGCGGGCGACACAACTCGGGGTGGGGCATTTTTCCGCGTGCGCGTTGCTGACCGACTCCAGTGTCTGGTGCTGGGGGCTCGATCCATTCGATGGTACCGTTCGATTGCCCGAGCCGTTGGACGTTCCGGCCTCTTCTTTCATCGCCGTTGGTAGTCAGTACGACGGTGGCGCAGTCGCGACGATCGCAGACGGGAAGCTCTACGTGCTGACCGGTGGAGTCGGCGGTGTCGGCTCGCGTTCGCCGCAGGGCCGTCTCACCCCAGTACGACTTGCTCATTCGACGCCGATCGTGCACGCCGCGTTGAGTCAGCTCGGGCTCGGGCTCGCCGCGGTGGACTCCGACGGAGCCGTGCTATTTCGTGGACAACTGGAGTCGCGGCAGAGACTCCCATGGAACCCGACCGCTCTAACCCGCGAACTTCGTCACTACGTGATCTCCAGCGAAGAACTGGGGGCGATCGACAGGTCCACACAAGCCGTCAGCGTGGCGTTTGGATCGAATCACGTCTGTGTGTTGACTCGAAGCAGGACGGTTCTTTGCGTTGGGGCCAACGACTTTGGTCAGCTAGGTGATGGAACCACCCAGCCTCGACGCTCGTTCGTCGACGTTGGTCTCTCGAGAGTCCTGTCGATTCGAGCGACCGGGGATCGGACTTGCGCTCTCTCGGAAGAGGGTACGATTCACTGCTGGGGGAGAGAGTTCTTCGACCCGGACGACGATACGCTGCTTCACGCGCTTCCGACGCCGACGTTCGGTGGCAGAGAGCTTCGGTCCGTTTCGTTGTCTCGCGATTTTTCGGGATACATCGTCGAAGCGGATGGCTCACTCTTCGGCTGGGCGATCAACAACTATCAGGCGCCTGCACTCGTGGGAGTCGAGAGCGACGATCCGACCGGGAGCGGTTCGCCGCGACCGCCGCTCGTCGCAACGCGTGTCGCATTGCCAGAGAGAGTCGCCAGCAACCAGCAAGCTGGACCGTATTGCGTGGTGCTCGAGTCCGGTCGTGTCAGTTGTTGGTTCGATCTGGTGAACGCCGCCCCGCGTGCGCTCGAAGTGCCCCTTCCTGCGCAGTCGGTTGTGTCTGGTGCTAGCGAGGTCTGTGTCCAGGGGAGGTCGGGCCAGCTTACATGTGCGACTGTGCAACGTGCAGAGCGGACCATGATCGGTCCATGGAGGACGTATCCAGCCCTTCTCCAGATCACGTCACTTTCGGGATCGAGCAGTCATTTGTGCGCGAGCACCGCTGCTGGTGAAGCGTACTGCTGGGGGAGCAACGTCAATGGAGAGCTTGCCATTCGAGAGATTGGAGGAAGCGACGTTCCACTGCGAATTTCAGGACTTCCCTTTGTGCGCCAGGTCGAGGTTGCCCATGGCCGCACCTGCGCCTTGACGATCGAGGGAGCGTACTGCTGGGGCAGCAACATTGGCCATGCATTTAGCAGTATTCTCGATCAGCGAGTCACTCGACCCACAGCGTTGAGCGTCCCGGCGACGGTCCGCAGCGTCGCGATGGGTTACGACTCGACCTGTGTCCTTTCGGAGAACAGTCGTGTTTTCTGTACCGGCACGAACTATTGGGGACAGCTCGGAGTGGGCTGGCGCAGCAGAGGCACCACCGAATGGGTCGTCGCTGCTCTGCCGCCAGCAAGCGCAGTGGTAGGTGGGGACCAGACGTACTGCGCGCTGTTGCAGCGTGGCGGTGCTCTTTGCTGGGGCAGCAGACGGTTCAATGAGCTCGGCGATGGCGCGCCGCGGTTTCACCGGACACCGACGATTCTTCCAAGATTCACACGGTGATTCGATCCCGCGATCGGTGACGATCACGCTCGTGTGTCGCGCCCGCAGGGCAGCGTCACCTGGTTTCCAAGGAGGCTGTACAGGGAGGTGAAGCCGTTGCAGAGCTCCGGCGTGATGAGCGATCAAGAAGAACTCGACGCAGCGGTTCGTGGACTATGGGTGGTGTTCTCGCGGATCGACGACGATCGCGATCGCCGTCGCATCACTCATCCGCTTGCTAGTTTACTAGTGATCGCGACCTGCGCGACTCTTTGTGGGATCGACGACCTCGAGGGAATCGCGGACTTCGCGGCGGCGCGTCGAGCATTCTTCGAGCGATGGCTCTCGCTGCCCGCTGAGCATCCAGGCGAAGCGACGTTTCGACGCGCGCTCGGCATGGTGTCGCCTCTTCAGCTCGAGGTGGCGTTCGCCCGCTGGAATCGCGCTCGTTTGCTGCCCAACGAGCAAGTGCTCGCGCTCGACGGCAAGGCTGTTCGCGGCTCGGCGAGCGACGAACAGACGCAGCCTCTGTACCTGCTGCATCTGTGGGCCACGGAGCAGAAGCTGTTGCTCGCGTGCACCGCGATCGATGGAGCCCCCGCAGAGCCGTCGAACGCTGCGCTGCTGCTAAACGGGCTACGACTGAACGGGGCGATCGTTACGGGCGACGCGAATTTCGCGGCCAACGGCGTTGCAGGAGCCATCTGCGAGACCGGGGCGAACTACTGTCTGGCGTTGAAGGGCAACCGCGCGACGTTGCACGCGCACGTCTGCGCGTTCTTCGCGGGAGGCGATGCGTGCGGCTGGGAAAACACGAAGGTGGATCGCTGGGAGCAGACGGAGAAAGGCCACGGACGCGTGGAGCACCGCGTGGTCGAGGCCATCGCCTACGACGCCTGGCCGCTGCACGAGACGGCCTGGCCCGAGCTGAAGACGATGGTGCGCGCCACGCGAACGCGAACGATCGACGGGCAGAGTTCGACCGAGACCGCCTACTACCTGTCCAGTCTCGAAGCCAACGCCTCCCGCCTCGCGAAAGCGATCCGCGATCACTGGCGTGTCGAGAACGATCTCCACTACACGCTCGACGTCTACTTCGATGAGGATGCCTGCCAAATCTCCGACAGAATCGCAGCGGAGAACATGAGCTCGCTGCGCAAACTCACGCTCGTCATGCTCAAGAAAGTTCAAGACAAGAAGAGCCTACGCGGCCGAAGGACGAAGGCCGCGCTCGACCTCGCCTACTTCGAGACCGTGCTTCGTTCCGCTCTCGTTGAAAAACAGGTGACTCGGCCCTGGGAGTCCCCTCGCGCCCTCGCAGCGCTTCACGGCGCGTGGCGCAGGTCTCACCGGGTTCATACACCCGTCGCGCCGCCGCTCGAAGCGGTTGCCGACGCGCGCTCGGCCGTTATCTGATCGGCGTGATGACGACCCGATATTGGCCATGCGTTCTCGTGGTCTCGCTCGCGGCGTGCATGCCGACTCCCGCGCCTCCGAGCGCCGACGCGTCCGCCGATCGAGTGGCGATCGACGTCGCTTCGGACTCGACCGCGACCGAGCGAGACGCTGCAGCGCACGACGCTTCATCGATCGACGCGAGCTCCGTTGCCGACGCCGTCACGCTCGACACGGTCACGCTCGACGCTGTCACGAGCGACACGGTCACGAGCGACGCGCTCGACGCGCGCTCGGGCGACGCGAGCGTTCGGGACGGCTGCGCGACTCCGCCGACGCCATTTCCTCCGGACCCAGGTGTGTCGTGCCCCGGCTCTCAGGTCTCGTGCGGCGGGCGCTGCGTCGACACCAACTCCACCAACGAGCACTGCGGTGCTTGCGGGGTCCGCTGCGGACCCGGACTGCTCTGTCAGGTCGGTCGTTGCACGTGCGCCTGCGCTCCGGGGCGCAGCTGCTGCACCGACGCGTGCTCGCTCGTCACGGTGTGCGTCGATCTGCGAGACGACGAAACCCACTGCGGGCGCTGCGGGCGCGCGTGCGCGACGGGGCAACGCTGCGTGGACGGTGCCTGCATGTGAGCCTGTCCGGCCCGAAAGCCTGCGTTCGGTCCAGACACTCTCTCAGCGCGCTCGACCACCATGGCGGCCGCCACGGCGGAGGTGGCGGCTCTGCCAGGGGGTGCTTCGCGCAAGCCAGCGGTTTCGCGATGAATGCGATGGCACACGCGCCGCTCTCTCTGGGGACGCGATGCAGTCCCCGTTCGACGCGATGGCCAAGGCGCTGATCGACGCCGCGCTCGACGGCGTGTGCGACGTGTCGCTGCAAGAGCCGGTCACGCCGGACGCGCTGTACTCGGACGCGGTGATCGATCCCCGCGCGCCGACGGACGAGATCGCCGCGCGAGGGCTGCTCGGTCGAATGGCGTCTGTCCCGTGCGTGATCGAAGCGTTTGCGACGATTCCCACTGCGTACGACGTGGATCGTTGCGTCGCGAGGGTCGCGTTGCTTCGCGCGAATCAACGACGCGATCGAGTGCTGTGGATGGTGTCGCCCAGTCGCCCTCGCTCGGTGATCGAAGCGTTTGCGCTCAGCCCAGATCGAGCGTGGCCGCGCGGTGTGTACGTGGGCCATACGAGCCGCGTTCCGCGGTTGATCGTCGCGAGCGAGCTCGCGCGCTCGCGATCCACGCTGCTGCTTCGGCTCATGGGTCGCGGCGCTGTGTTGCGCGACGCGATCGAAGAGTCCGCGCGACTCAGTGACGATGCGTGGGAGCGCCCGTTCGTCACACGCGTCCTGTTGCGCATGAGGTCCGAATTGCGCAGGATGACCGGTGACGACGCGTTTTCGAAGGAGATCGAGATGCGATACCGAGAGTATGCCGAGTCGGTCGACAAGATGATCGAGTCGCTTCGCGTAGAGAGTGAAGCCCGCGGTGAAGCGCGCGGTGAAGCGCGCGGTGAAGCCCGCGGTGAGCTTGTCGGTGAGCGACGCGCGCTCGAGACGCTGCTCGCGGCGCGAGGGATCGCTGTGGACGAGGGGACTTCCGCGCGCATCTTCGCCTGCGACGATCGCGAGCAACTGGTGCGCTGGATCGCGCGCGCGGCGACGGCGGACTCCATCGACGCTGTCTTCGAGTGACGCCTCACTGCGCTGCCACCGGTGGCAGGCTCGCTGCCGCCGCTGTCGTCGCTCGCTGCCGCGTCCCGGCTGTCGTCGTATGGAAGTAGATGCACCCATCTGCGTTTCGGCGCAGACCGTTCTGCACGAAGCGCTCATGGCTCAGCAGCTGTTCGCCACCGTCGCGACGGCGATCGTCGTCACCGCGGCGCTCGCGTTGATGCTGCGCGGTCGGCCGAGGAGCTCCTCGCTTCTCGTCCCAGCGCTCTTCGCGGTCAACGTCGCGCCGATCATCATGGGGTTCTCGAGAGGATAGGCCCTCCAACCGCGGTGCGTCGCATATGCGCCCGCTGTCGGCGACCCGATCGCCCGTTGCCTCGTCTTCGCCCTATGGCCCTTTGCTGCCGCGCCGCGATCGTCCCACCGCCACGCACCGTGCGTTCGCCGCTTTTTTCGCAGGCGATACCTGTGTTGGTTGTTGGGCGACGACAGCCTCGGGTTGCACCTGGCCGAGCAAATGGCGCCGACGGGCGGGCTCTTGCCTGTGTTCGTGATGGCCAGCACAGCGATGTTGGGCGAAGGGTTCGAGCGCGGACTCGAGCTCCAACGCACGCTCGCAGAGGGAAGCTTGTGGCACAAGGTCGACGATCCACCACCGAGGTTGATGGTCGTGTACTCCTCGTTCGACGATCCGATCGCCGCGGCGCCACGTCACGTACTCGAGTTCGGAACGGCGTTGATCATCCTCGCGGCGCGACGAGCGACGGGCGTCGATGTGAGCCCTACGGCGCTGCGGTTTCGCGACGAGCGCCCGGCGGGACACCGCGAAGCAGAAGCGCTCTTTCGCTGTCCGATTCGCCACCGCCAGCCGCGGGACGAGATGCACTTTCGCGAAGAGACCCTCGCGCTGCCGGTGCAGACCGCAAACCCCGCGCCGCTCGCGCACCTCGCGTCGCACCGAAAGCGCATCCTCGACGGCCTCGCACCAGAGCCAACGTTCGCCGGGCGTGTGCGCAAGTATCTCCGAGCCAACTTCGCGTCTGCTCCGACGCTCGACACGGTGGCTCGCGCCCTCGGCTGCGCTCCGCGGACGCTGCAACGTTGGCTCGATCGCGAAGGGACGACGCTCGCGAAGCTCTACGATCGGGCGCGCTTCGAGCGCGCTCAAGAGCGCGGGCAGCTCCCGTACGCAGGCAGCGTGGCGGTCGACGTGCGACGTCCTTGGGTGATCGTGACCTGACCGCTGTTCGCCGTCGCCGCGGTGAACGTCACCGTGAGCGAGACGGGGCCGCGCGTGATCGCCACGCTTCCGCCGTTGGGATAGCAGTCGCCCGAGCGGTACGTGACGGTCGTAAACCTCGCGGCGGTGCTGTTGCTGGCGCGGGTGCCAGAGGCGGTGCCGCTCATCGTGAACGAGCCCGACGCGCCCGTGACGATGACGCTCGCTTCGAGCGCGTCGCTGCCGGATGCGAGCCTCACCATGGTGTTGAACGTCGTGCCGTTGTTCGTGGCAAAGACCGCGGTTCCGTCGAGCGGCTTGCCGTTGATCACGAGGCTGGTAAACGTGAGCGCGACCGTGATCGTCGTTGCGACTTTGGCCACCGACGCTGAGAGCGAGCCCGACGCCGTGACGCCGTTGACGAGCGTGCAGCCGGGCGCAGCGCCGAACGACACCGTGACGGTCGTGTTGTTGAGCGCGACGGTTCCGCAGGCGCCGAGCTGGGACTGAATTCGGTCGCGCACGGCCATGGCGTTGGCCTCGGCGCTCAGCGTCGGGTTGATCGTCGGGTCGAAATCGAACAACGAGTCTGCGATGACGACCGCTTGGTGGGCCGAGGTCGTCGACGCTCCGGACTCGCGCACCGAGTCGAGCTCTTCTGCGGTGAGCCCCTCGGCCACGCCGCCCCCGCAGCCCGCGACGAACACCAACGCGACGACCGACGATCGAAGTGTACGCATGCAGAGCAGTATGCGCGCGACTTGTTGAGCGACCGTGGACGCGCGACGCTCTTCAGGGCCGCTCGTCTGTTGGCGCAACACAGGCCGCACGGAGCTC
>LNEO01000091.1 GCA_001465015.1 Deltaproteobacteria bacterium Ga0077539
CATCTTCCCGTGCCAGATGCCGTAGTTCGTGGTCCGAGTAGATCGTGAGCCCGCCCTCCGCCCCGACGCCCGAGAGCGCCTGCTCGAACGCAATCCGCACGTCCCCGATGCCCAGGATATGCGCAAGCGCACGGGCCTCGGGCGCGCGAGGCAGTGGCGGCGCAACGACATCGATCCCTTCCCGTTCGAGAAGGGCCAACCCCTTCGCGGTCAGGGTGTAGATGTTCGGCGCGTTCTGGTGTGCGACCGTCACGCGCACGAGCCCGTGGCTCTGTAGAACCGACGTTCGCCTCGCGGTCGTCGTACGATCCGGAAACCCTCCAGCGACTTGCAGTTGGAGGAGCGTTCCCGCGCGAAGGCGCGCGAGCGCGGCGAG
>LNEO01000092.1 GCA_001465015.1 Deltaproteobacteria bacterium Ga0077539
GAACTGATACTCCGCGGAACAGAGCGGACAGCGCCACGCCGAGCCCTCCGTGACCGCGCGGCACGCGCTGCACCGAAACCGCCCATACACTGAGACCGTCGCGTCGCAGCTCGAACACCGCAGGGTCGGCGCATACGCACGCGCGAGGCGGGCAAGCGAGAGGACAAACGCCGCCACGGCGAACGTGAACAGAACGATGCCCGCGACCCACCCGACCGCGACATACGCCGCGACGGCCGAGAGGCCGACGAGAGCCGCTCCCACGCGAAGGAGGGACTTCATCGCGGCCTCCGTGACGCGAGCACGTCCGGCGTCTGCCAGGCGCGTGCATCGATCCCCGCAGCAAACGCGCGGGTCTCTTGTGCTTCGGCGTGCGCGATGAGCGACGCACGATCGACGCCTGTCGCGCCTCGTTCGAGCTGCCCGAGCAGCTCCGGTGAGAGCGTACGCAGATCGAACGGAACAAAGGGCTCTGCATCGAGCACCGTCGGACCGAAGGGCGCGCCTCGATCCGTGTAGATGAACCGCCGACTCGGCATCCGGGTCGCAAACTCGATGCGCGCAGCATCGGTCGCGCCTCGTGTCCCTGCGCCGACGCGAGATGAAAGCAGGTCGAGTTGCGCCCGCGCCTCGTCGCGGCTCGCGCGAAAGAGCAGGCGATGGCGCGCGTTGGTCGCGAGGCTCTCTGCGAGCGCCGCGGGCAACTGGAAGAGCCCTTGGTGGCACGCCGTCACCGACACGTCATGCGCGCGAGCCGTTTCGAGCAACGTGCAGAGCACACGCGTCGCGACCGGCGAGAGTGCCTGTTGAAGTTCGTCGGTCACGAAGAACACCGACGCGTTGCGCTCCCGCCGCGGATCGAAGGTTTGAAACGCGATCGAGAGCAGCATGAGCGAGGCGATCGCGCGTGCGCCTTCGAGCGCGAGGACCGCCCCACTCACGTCGATGACACTCAGCGCTCCTGGCGCAAAGCTTCGCCCCAGATCGAAGCGGGTTGGTCCGGACAGCACCGCGCGAAGTGCAGGATCACGGAGCAAGAGATCGAGTTGGCTCCGCACGCCGTCGATCGTGGTGCGGCTCTCCCGCAGAAAACGCTCACGAAAGTACGCCGCGACCTCGGCGATCGGGCAACGCATGCCCTGGCGGGCAAGCTCCTCTGGGCGCGACAGATACGCTCGCAGCTCGAGCAACGTCCATCCGTTCACGATGGCGAGCGCAAGCAGGTTGGTTAGCAGGAGCTCTTGCCGTCCACCGAAGCGCGCGCCGAGCACCTGTTCCAGCACTTCGGCCTGCGCCCCTGCCTGCACCATGGTCGCGATCGAAGGTTCGGCCGCGATCAGTTGCCACGGCGTGAGCGCTCCACCGCGAAAGAAGCGATGCACGTGCGTGCGATCGAGCAACCCGCGTTGTCCCGCGCGGCTCTGCGTCGCGAGCTCCGCCGCCCGAAGTCCGAGCGCGATGTCGCCCAGAAATCCCTGGCAGACGAACACGATGATCGCGATGGGCAGGCCTTCGTGTTGAAGCCGCAGGAGATCGCGGATCAGCGACGCAACGGCGTAGCTCTTCCCAGATCCACTCGCCCCCGTGACATGGAGGTGCATGCCTCGGAGCTCGCGAAGAACGGCTCGGACGCGGGTGCGGCGTTCGGTGCGGCCGAGGACGATGCCGGGTTCGCGCGCCGTCCGACCGAGCGCATCGAGCAACCGCGGGTCATCGGCGTTCGCCGCGTCCTCTTCCGTCTGGAGTGCCTGCCGGGCGAGTGTGCGTTCACGCGAGCGTGTGAGCCCGAGCAGCGTATGGCGGATGTCGCTCATGACTCCCGCTCCTCTCGCTCGGCGCGCTCGCGGCCACGCACGACGGGCGGCGTCGCGCGTCCCTGCCTCGCGACGCGACGTCGAAGCGTGACGATCGCAACGACGAGAGCCACATGCCCGAAGGCGACGAGCACGCCGAGCGCGACAACCGCTGGACGACGCGCAACGTCCTCGAGCGTGGGACCGAGCGCGGGAACCTCGGGCAGCCCCGCGCGGCTCTCGTGGACGAACGCCGACACAAGCCCGCCCACGAGCGGTGCCGTGGCCGCTCCGAGCACGCAGAAGATGAGCAGTCGATCGAGTGGTCCTTTCAGGGCATCGGCACCGACGATGGTTGTGATGCCGCGTAGCGTGAGGGTGGTGATGGCGATGGACATGACGAGATGAACGAACGCATCCATGACGGTTGCTCCGTGGGAACGAGGTGGGGGATCGCGCGAAAACGCCCCGGAATCAGCGCGAGCCGGGAAGGGCAGTCGGGAACGTCAGTCGGTCACGCGGACCGGGTTCGTGCGGGTGATCGTCGCGACCTCGGTCGCGGTCACGACGACCGGTACGGCAGGCTCTGCCGCGCGACGGGCAGCATCACGCGCCTCTTCCGCGCGGCGCTCTGCCGCAACACGCTCGTACTCGGCGCGAAGGGCGCTCTCGGCGGCGGCGCGTTCGACGAGCGCACGATCGAGCGCGACGGTCGACTCGACGACCACGCGATGATCCCGCTCGTTTCGCCACGCCTCGTGAACGCGAAGCGCCGCGCGTGCGACTTCGATCACGAGCACGGGCTCGTTCAGCGCGAGGGCGAAGGACGCGTTCGTCATCGCACGCGTGACGATGTCGTCTGCGTGGCCGAAGGTCTCCACTGCGACGATGAGCACGGGAAGGGTACGGCCTCCGTCGAAGGTGCCTTCGATCGGCGCACAATTCACCGGTGTTCCCGCGGCGAATTTGCCGAGCACGTCCTCCGTGTGGCGCGCGAACCACTCCCGAAACAGCGGCTCGGCGAGCTGCTGCCCGATCGGAGCTTCGAGCCCGATCACCTTCGACGATCCGCTTGGCGCCGTCACCTCCCGGAGCGTGTGCATGAGCGTCTCGACCTCTTGGAAAGCGGTCGGGTTGCCGAGCGTGAGCGTGAAGCGCACGCCGAGCAATCGGCCGGGCAGTCCCACGAGCAGCATGCC
>LNEO01000093.1 GCA_001465015.1 Deltaproteobacteria bacterium Ga0077539
CGGCCGGGCTCGGGATCGACGCAGCGCAATACGAGCTCGGTGCCAGAGGACTTCGCGTTGAATCGCTCGTATCCGGGCAAATTCTGCCGGGTTCCGCGGTTCGCGCCTCCGACGAGGATGTTCAGGGACTTCTTCGGACGGGCGTTCTTGGTTGAGGCTCCGTCGGACTTCTTCGTGGTGTGCATGGAAACAGCTCCGTGTGTGCGTTGAGGAGGGGCACCGCTCGTCGTGTCGATCGAGCAGCGAAGGGCGACGAACGGCGCGCGAAGATCGATCAGTTGCTCTCGCCACCTCCCTGGGCGCGGTCGTGCGCGAGCGAGTACGCCGCTGCGGCCCGCGTCGTCGCATCGGTGTGTTTCGCGGAGGCCTCGTCGAGATTCGCGAGGTACTTGCGGGCGCGTTCTTCTCTCCGTCTCGCCGCGCGAAGCGCGCTCTTCGTCTCTCGGAGGTGACGAGCGAGCTCGACTGCGGGCCCACGCTTCTTGGCTACGTGCGCCGCGAGCCATGCAGGGCCAGCCGTGATCGCGATCGTGAGGATCGCGTCGGCGAAGGTCTGCGTGTCGGAGACGTCTTCGCCCTCGTCGTGCGCGCCGATGCGCGCAAACGCGATCGCGGCCACGAGCACCGTGTACACGAGCGGGACCAGGGCACCCTTCGCGAGCGCGGGAACTTCTTTCCAGAGCGCCGAATTCGCGGGTTCCGCCGAGGCGACGGCTGGCGGCGCGGTCGTTCGCGTGGCTCTCGCCGAGAAGACGTGCTTCGTCAGGAACATGAGCGAGAACGTGAGCCCAAGCGCTGGCAGCACGCGTTCCTCCGCGCCCAACCCGGTGTTCTTCAGCAGATTGAGCACGCCGAAGAACTCGCAGGCCGTGAGGAACGCGAGCTGGATGGTGAGGGGCGTCGGACTACCGATCGTCGCTCGTGCAGCGAGCAATTCTCGCAGCTGTTGCTCGAGCGCGCGGATGTTCGCGCGGTCCGAGAGCGCCTGAACGGCCTCGGTGTGGGCGAGCGAGCCTTGCGCGAGCGACTTCGGGTCCTTGCCGAAGGCGCGTTTGAGTTGGCGATCGACGCCATCGACACCTGCATCGGCGTCGGTCTCCGCCGCTCGGTTGAAGAGCAGCGAATTCAGCCAGTGTATGAATGGACGAATCATCGAGAGCCTCCTGTCGAGGTGGGCGTTGAAAAGGAAGTGGCGAACTCGGCGGGCGAGTTCGCGAAAGTCACGGCGGCGGCCCCAGCACGCGTGAGTGCGTGGGACCAGAGCGTGCGGATTGCGCGCTCGCGCCCAATCGACGGCGCACAGCGGCGCGTGCCCTGTGGCCCGGCATGAGCGAGGACGAAGTGCACTGATACGCCGGAGAGAGAGCCTGGAGGCAGGACTCCGCGGCGCTGCAGGAGCGCAGTCCACGCCGTGGGCGACGGCAGTGGCCCGCAGGCGAACGCGCCGAAGCGCGAGTCTTCTCGGGCGTCCGAGACCACCACGAGCGAGAGCGTCAGGTTCGGATTGCGCGCGAGGGCGACCTTCGCGATGGACTCGACGATGGGGCTTTGGCGCGGCCGCACGCCCGCGAGGACGGGCCGCATGGGCGGGCAGAGCGTCTGCCTCGTCGTGTCGACGAAGCGTGCAAGCGCGGCCTCACGATCGCGGGGTCGCGGTGGGAGCGGGGGCGCGGAGAGGGAGGCGACCTCTCGGGTCTCACCCACCGTCGAGCCGAGCGCGCCGACTGTGAGAGTTGAGCCGGGTGCTCGGGACGCGGTGCGGGCGAGTGCGGGGATGAGCTGGTCGAGCACGGGCTCGGAGCACCCCGCGCGAGGGCTCGTGTCGCAGAGAAACACGAAGGCGCGCGCGGACTGCGGGGCACGGTCGCCGAGTCCGCTTTGCGCGGCGGCCTCCTGCGCGAGGCGGCGGGCGCGAGCGCCGGCGTCGGAGCAGCCGAACAGGGCGAGCGAGCAAGCGACCGCTGTGAGCGAGCGCAGCGGCACAGGCAGGGGCGGTTGGGGGGTGGGGGAATCGAGCACTGGGACCTCCTGCCGCAGCGCACGGGATTGCGCGTCGCGGCGAGGTCCTTGAGTGCGTTCCGCGGGCCAGCGGTCGAAGCAAGCGAGCCAGAGCAAACATTCTCGCAGAATTCGCAGGCGACGAAGGCCCCGCGGAGCGAATTGCACCAAGAAGTGCTGACAATCTGGTCTATGTTTGGGCTCGATGCTCGATCCGCCCCAGTGCGGCTGCGGCAACATGACGGGCTGTCGCAACGGATCGCCTTTCCGCTCTTCGTGGGTGACACTCGGCGGCCGGGCTCGAAAATTCAAAAAAGCCAAGTTTCCGGGTGAAACTTGGCCGATTTTGCTTATGGCGGCGGCAGAGAGCTAACGCTGCGAGCTACCGGGGAGGCGGAAAAGTACGTGTGCGGCT
>LNEO01000094.1 GCA_001465015.1 Deltaproteobacteria bacterium Ga0077539
AACCGCGCGTGCGTTGCTACGGGGCCGCCCTCGAAGGGCCCCAACGGCGGCGCCGTGCGCGACGGATCAGGGACCGTCGCAGTGGCCGACGCTCGCAACGGCAGAGAGACGTTTCCTGCGGCGTCGAGGGCGACGACCTCGAGCGAGGCCATCGCGTCGAGCGCGAGGCTGTCGACGGTGAACGACCGAGCGTCCGCAGCGAGATCTCGCGTGCTCCCATCCGCACGGCGTACGCGGTAACCAGTGACCGCGACGTTGTCCGTCGCCTCGGGCCAGGTGAACACAACGCGATCGAGCCCACCGACAGCGGTGAGCGTCGCACCGTCCGGCCACCGTGGCGCTGTCGTGTCGGCGACGGACGCTTCGCTGTCCGCAACGACCTCGTTGACGACGTCTGCGCTCGCATCGGTGGGCGTTGGCCCAGGACATCCAACGAGAACGACCGAAAGCGCCGCGACCACGCCACGACGCGCCCAACCCCGATTCGACGATCCCATGACCCAATCGATACCTCTGCGTTGGGGACGGATGCAACCCCCCCGAGGAGACAACAGTCAAGCGCCGATCGGGCTCGTCGCACGCCGCTGCCCGGTGCGTTCGCCCTGATATTCACGGGCGATGCTGATTGTCACAACATCGTGAGCGCGTCTGCTAGCGGCAGTGTGATCCACCCTTCACAGCGAGCCGTGTCTCGCTGTTCGTCGGGAACGGAGTGCACCTTTCCGAGCGCCGCAGCGCGAGCCACGAGGGCGCAGACGAATGCATCGAGAGCGTGATCGGTCGCGACGCAGGTCGACTCATCGGTACCGCTCCAACGCACGCGCCGGGACAGTTGCCGCGTGATCGCCGCGAGCATCGCACCTCGGCGACGCGCGCCAGCATCGGTGGCCTTCTTGTAGCCCGTGCGCTCGATCGACCAGACCGCGAGCGCGGCCGCGGGATATGCCTCGACGATGTGAGGGCCGCTACCCAGCTCTTCGCCGAGTCGCGAAGTGACCACGGTGCAGTCGTGCCCGAGCACATCGAGCACTCCGCACACCCGCCACGAGGCCATCGCGATCTTGTCCGACGAAACCGAGAGCGGACTGACGGGCTCGATCGCTGTTGAACTCGGCGACGATCGGCGCGAGATGGCGTCCACGACGATGCGGCGAGTTGCATCTTCGGTGGCCCGCAGACGAAACGCGGCGTCGGTCGGCTTGGACCAAGAACCACCAGGAATCCAGTTCGAGACGGCGTGCACCATCGCGGTTGGCCAGCCAAACGGCGCATCGAGCGCTGTAACTCGTGCAGCGCGTGCCCGTTCGACGATTCGTGCATCGCTGACGCGCAGCTCGAGCAGCTCGACGACGGCCTCGGATTCGGCCCAGCGAATTTCGCAGAGCGCAGTGTTCTTGGCGTCTTTCGCGATGTCTACGCCGACTGAAATCACTCGGCCAGCGTTGCGTGCTTTCGCGTCGTGCGCAATCCGCGAAGGCGCTCCTCAGCTTGATTCCGAGGGTTCTCTCTCGAGCTCCGCGCCCCCGCTGAGCGGGGCGAGCACTCTTCTCTGCGTGCGCAGCCACACCCAACGCAAACGCGGCTCGAGTGTATCTCGCGTCGTCCCGTACCCGTGCTACTCGATCCCCACCCTCCCCTTCGCCCGCACGAGCACCTCCGCGACCACCGGCCCCGGGTCGCCCGGTCCTCGGTCGTCCGTGAAGTTCGCGTGCGCGAACAACCCTTGCAGCCCGCGCAATCGCCCCGCGCGCACGCCTGCCAACACCCTCAGCTCCGGCCGCCCGTTGCGCCACGGAACCACCCGCGCGATCCCGAGCTCCCTCGCGAGGACCTCGATCAGCTCGACCGCCGCGCGCACTTGCGCTTCGTACAATTCGCCCGTGAGCGCCTGCACCATCTCGATCCCCACGCTGAACGGGTTCGCCGCGCCCGCGTGCCAGGTGAACCACCGCGCGGGATCGCTCTGCTGAAACACCGTTCCATCGCGATCGACGGTGAAGTCCCAGCTCTTGTTCGTCGCGCGCGCGTTGGCCGCGACGTACCCGCGGCCAGCGGGAGTTCCGCTGCCCGCGTGCAGCGCGCCGAGGCGGCCCCAGGTCGTGTGCAGCACGATCGCGCGCACCCGCTCTCTTCTCCGCGACCGATTCTCCCTGAGCTGAGGAACCCTCGCATCCTCGAGCCACGTCACCACGCGTGCGTGCGCCACCTTCACGCGTCGCCCGTCGATGACGATGCCGGCGTTCATCGCGCTGCCTTCGCGCACGTCACCCGCGCGTGCAACAGCCGCAGCGCGGCGGCGATTTCCCTCAGCTCGCGCGCCCGCTCGCGCTCGGCCGCCGCGAGGTCGTACCGATGGCTCTGCGTGAACCCGTCGCCCGCGCGCGTGCATCGCACCGCTTCGTACTCGAGCCTCGCGCTCACTTCGTCCGCCGCGCGCGACGACCGCCCGTGGTGCGCGATCAGCGCGATCGCGTCCAGCGACAGCAGCACCTCGAGCGCCTGCACCACCGCGTCGTCCATCGGGCGCTCCTGCGCAGAGACTCCATTCGACTCGCGCTCGAGGTCGTTCACGGCGACACCTCCAACGCGCGCAACGTCTCGGGCCCCAGCACGTTGTCCACAGTGATTCCTGCGCAACGCTGAAACGCCACGAGCCCATCGGGCCGCCAGTACCCACGTCGATCGAGCTCGCACAGCGCGAGAAACGCCGCTCTCCCGTCTCGATCGACCCTCGATGGAACCGCCCACAGCGCCACTCGCTTGTGCCCCAACGCGCTCGCCGCCGTGTCCCTCATCGGAACGTGATGCAGCTGGAAGTACGGCCTCCACTCGACCCCGTCGCGCATCGTCGTTGATGGGTCGTCCTCGACGATCCACCCCGCGCGCACGGCCGCGGCCCACGATTTCAACGCGCGCGCTTCTCGTGCCGCGAGCGCTCCGCGGTGCGCCATCAAGCCGTCGCCGGGCGCTGCGTAGACCTGGCAGTATGAAGTGGTGATGGGGGAGTGGGGGCCGAGCCAGTCGTTCCAGTTGTAGGAGGCGTGAAACGAGGGGTGGTCGTACGCCGTGTGCACCTGCTCGATCGCCGGAAACCTCGCCGCGATCTCCCCCAGCGCCCCGCGCACGAGCTCGCTCAGCCGCGCGCGTTCGGCGCTGTTGGGAGCGCGCTTCCAGCTCCCCTCCGCGTTGTGCGTGATCGCCACCGCGCCGACCGAGTGCGCCCGCTGCGCGAGCGCGACCATCGTGCGGATGCCCTGCGTGATGGAGGTCCTTCCCTTCGCGACCTCGCGCGCGATCGAGTCGAGACCGAAGCCGCACACCAGCTCGACATCGCCGAGCGTCGCGCGGATCTTGTCGGCGACGAGCTGCACGCTCCACGAGTGCACCTGCACCGTTCGAGGCTTCGCGCGCTCGAGCAACGCGCGCCCGACGGACCAGGCCGCCTCGGGGCCGTCTGGATGCCACAGGGTGACGACGGGGCCGTTCTTCATGGTTCCTCCTTCGTGAGTCGTTCGAGTGCGTGCGCGATGCGCGACTCGGTCGCGCGCGTCATGCGTCCTCCGCGCAGGGCGTCTTTGAGCGTCGAGCGGGCGATTCCCGCGATGCGCGCGACGACGGTCAGCGTGCGTCGCGACACCAGACGCGCGAGCGCCGAGCGGGTGTCGCTCGAGAGCGCGACGAGCTCCTTCCAGCGGAGCTCGGCCATCGCGCGGGCGTTTCCGCCGTGAATCGAGTACGCGGCGCCGCACTCCCGACGAGCGTGTCCGCCGAGCGAGGCGAGTCGCTTGCGTCGCTCTGGGTCGAGCGCTGCGAATCCTCGCAGCCGTGGTGGTCTTGCTTCGCTCACCCTCCGAGCGTGCGCGACCGCGAGAGCGCCGATCGGTCAGAGCGTGTCGAGATCTCGAATTCGTGTGTCGGAGTGCAGTGCCGTAGACGGGCGCCGCGTACACGAGACGAACGGCGTGTGTACAGGGAGGCTTGCGCGCGCTGCGTCAACGACTCACCTCGCGCCCATGGCGAAGCGCAAGACTGGGTCGGCGAGCATTGCCGTAGGCTACGTGCGCGCGTCGACCGATCGACAAGAGCTCGGTCCCGAGGCGCAGCGCGACGAGCTCGCGCGTTGGGCCGAGCGCGAGCAGGTCACGGTGGTCGCGGTTCACGAGGACAGCGTGAGCGGCGGCGCGGAGCTCGAGGATCGACCGGGACTGCTGGCGGCGATCGACGCGGCGAAGGGCGCAGGCGCGGGGCTGCTCGTGGTCACGCGGCGCGATCGGCTCGCGAGGGACGTGGCCATCGCGGCGTTGATCGAGCGAGAGGTCGCGCGCGTCGGGGCGAGGGTGGTGACTACCGACGGCGTGGCGAGCGGGCAGGGCGCCGCGGAGATTTTTCAGCGGTCGATCTTGGACGCGGTCGCGCAGTTCGAACGGGCGCTGATTCGCGAGCGGACGCGGGCGGCGCTGCGCGCCAAGCGGGCGAGGGGAGAGCGGACGGGCGGCGTTCCGTGGGGGTATCGCGCGGGTGAGGGCGGGCGGCTCGAGATCGAGCAGCGTGAGCGGCAGATCGCGGAGCGCGTGCGTGAGCTGCGCGCGAGAGGGCGACCGCTGCGGGCGATCGTGCGTGTGTTGGACGAAGAGGGGTTGCTGGCGCGCACGGGACGGCGGCTCGGGCTCACGCAGGTCGCTCGGCTGCTGCGAACACGCTGAGCGCGCGGCGTGACGGGCGCTGGGCGAGGTTGCACAAACATATCAATCATTTTAATGTTTGTGCATGGGTCGTCCGTCGCCGTCGAGCATCGTGCCGAGCTGGGATGCGCTGTACGAGCTGGCGGCTCCGCAGGACGGGTACTTCAGCGCAGCGCAGGCGCGGGATGCGGGCTACTCGCTGCCGCTGCTGCAGTACTACCTCGGGCGTCGACGGCTGCTGCGCGTCGGGCGGGGGATCTTTCGGCTCGTGCATTTCCCCGCGGGTGAGCACGAGGACCTGGTGGTGCTGTGGCTGTGGTCGGGGCGCGAGGGCGTGTTCAGCCACGAGACCGCGCTCGCGTTGCACGAGCTGTCCGACGTGATGCCAGCGACGCGGCACATGAGCGTTCCTGCTCGGTGGACGCGGCGGCGCGTGAAGGTTCCCGAGGGCGTCGAGCTTCACTTCGCCGATGTCGTCGCGGAGCAGACGCGGTGGGTGGGCGCGGTTGCGGTGACCGCGCCGCTGCGGACGATCGAGGACTGCGTGGCTGCGCACGTCTCGCCCGAGTGGATCGAGCAAGCGGCCCGGCAAGGCGTCGAGCGGGGGCTGTTTTCGAGCGCCGCGGTGAACAAAGCGCGGGGACGGCGTGCGGCGAAGGCGAGGGCGCGGTGAGCTACACGACGCCGGCTGCGTTCAAGCAAGCGCTCGAGGTGCGGCTTCGCGCCGAAGCTGCAGCGACGCGGAGAGACCTCGCACGCGTGCGACAGTTGCTGGTGTTCGAGCGGTTCTTGTCGCGCGTGTTTGCGGCGTTTGGCGAGAGCGTCGTGCTCAAGGGCGGCGTCGTGCTCGAGCTTCGGCTCGCCCGCGCTCGAACGACCAGGGACATCGATCTTCGCGCGAGCGGAGATCCTGAAAAAATCCTCGCGAAGCTTCGAGAGGCATGCGCGCTGGATAGCGGAGACTGGCTGCAGTTTTTGGTGCGACCGGACGCTACGCATCCCGAGATGAAGGGCGACGGCGTGGTCTGCGACGGACGACGGTTTCGCGTCGAAGCGCAGCTCGCTGGCCGCCTCTACGGAACCGCGTTCGGCGTCGACGTTGCGATGGGCGATCCCATCCACGGGGCCGTTGAAGAGATCCACGGATCGGATCGCCTTGCGTTCATCGGCGCGCCTCGACCAGCGTTTCGCGTGTATCCCCGCGAGACGCACATCGCCGAGAAGCTGCACGCCTACACGCTCCCGCGCGTCGGCGAGAACAGCCGCGTGAAGGACCTGCCGGACCTCGTGCTCCTCGCGCAGACCGGGCCGATGCGAGCGGACGCCATCCGCGCGGCATTGCGTACCACGTTCGACTTTCGCGCCACCCATGCTGTTCCCTCGGCGCTTCCGTCGCCGCCGGCCGCGTGGGCTCCAGTGTACGAGCGCATCGCCCGCGTGGACGATCTGCGCTGGAAATCACTTGATGAACTGAGTGATGCGGTTCGCGCGTTCCTCGACCCGGTCCTCGCGTCGATGCCCGACGCAATCGAGTGGAGCCCCGCGGAGTGGGCCTGGCGTGCTGGGTGACGTTCGCAATGATCGGCGCCGTTGCCGAGAGATCGATCCCTGTGCTTCGGCCGCTCGCTGTACGTTGGCGTGTCGTAGCGAGTGGCTACTCCGCGGTCGACTGCGCTGCGCTCGTGTGCTCAGCGAGCTCGGCCTCGAGCGCTCCCGCGCCGACGGAGCGATGTAGCCGCGCGATCATCTCTGACCGCTCCTCGGGAGGCTGCGCTTCGAACATGCTCCAGATCGCCGCTTCTTCGCTCGCTGGAAGTTCGTAGCCGAGCTCGCTCGCGTACCGTCGGAGCCGCACGAGCGAGGTGAGCGCGTGCCGTGGATTGATCAGTGGCTTGTGCAGCAGCACTGCGCGTCGCTCGACCGACTCGAGCGCAAGCGGATGGATCAGCGCGCGCATTGCTCCGCCCGATGCGTGCTCCACGCCCACTGCCGACAGCCCAATGTCGAATCGAACGAGCCGATCTTCGAGAGTGGATACCGAGCAGTTGTAGGGGACATCGATCCGTCGCGATCCGAGCTGGAAGACCTCCGAGTACGCACGTGTCTCGCGAAGACTCGCGCCTCGATCGCGCAGCGCGCCGACGAGCCGCGCTCGATCGGCCTCGGACGCTGCCCAGAGATCGAGGTCGCGCGGCTCGAGCCCCGTGAGCAGCGTCTTGAAGGCTCCGCCCGCGAGGAAGAACCGCGCGTCGACGCGCTCATCGACGACCGCGTTGATCTCGCGTCGCGCGAAGCCGAGCACGTCCGGCTCGCTCAGCGAGCAGAGCGGGGCCGCGCGTGTCCCGTGGTGCTCGCGGTACGCAGTTCGAACCTGCGCTCCGTCGCGCCAGAGCCATGCACCCTCGAGGTAATGCGGCCACGCTTCGCGCCCGAGCGCGGTGCCCAAGAGCCGCGCTGCCATCGCGGTCACGAGCGAGTCGTGCGTGACGAACACATGAATCCCCGGCGCTGGTTCTCGCAGCATTCGATGCGCCAAGAATCGCGCTGCGGCGTCTGCGTCGGCGATGCCCGACAACGCGCCTTCGCGCGCGCCCACGAGGTGCTCCATCACCGTCTCGTGGCCGAGCTCTCGCCAAACGTTGCCCGCCCCTCCATGTACGACGAACGCGCCGGGATGACCGAGCAACGTGTCGCGCGCGATCGGCAGCGAGCGCCGAGCGCCCTCGGCCAGGCATTGCGCAGTCTCGACGCATCGACGAACCGGGCTCGCGTGCAGCGATCGCAGTCGATCTCCGAGGAGCGCGCCGAGCTCCGTCGCGATTCGCACTCCCTCCTCGGTGATCGGGAGATCGAAGCCCTCGTCGCCCTCTGCCAGGGGAGGTCGCGCCGTGTGCCTCAGCAGCACCGCGACGGCACGATCGCGCGGCGCGGCGTTGATCCACCTCATCGTTGATGCGGGAATTACGATCTTCGCGCCGCTCATCGCGCGCCTCCGCTCACGATCGACGTGAGCGCCGTGGCGCGTCGCACCGCGTGCACCGCGAGGCCCGCTTCGTGGAACAATCGCTCGAAGTCTGCTGCCGTTCGCTCGCGACCACCGGTCGCGACGAGCAGATGAAGGTCGCAGAGCGCGCCCGCGACGCGGTCTTCGTCGAGCAGCATTTCGAGGACGACGACTCGGCCGCCAAGCGCCAGCGCCTCGCGCGCTCGCCGAAGAAGTCGGACCGCGTCAGCATCATCCCAGTCGTGCAGCACGCGCGCGAACAGGACGACGTCCGCCTCGAGCCTCCATGGCTCGAACAGATCTCGCGGATGAAACTGAACGGACGGGGCGCTTGCCGGCGCGTGGGCGACGACCTCCTCGCGCTCGAGCACTGCCACGCGGACCGCGGGAAACTCCTGTGCCACTTCGGCCGCGAGCACCCCGAGCCCGCCGCCCGCGTCGATGACGCGTTCGTCCCCGCATAGGCCGAGCTCGCGTGCGATGTTCGCGTAGTCGTGCTTCGCGTAACTCGCGAGCATGCGATGGTGCGTTCTCACTCGCGCACCACTCCGACTCACCTCGTCGAAGATGTCCGACGGGCGCCAGGCTTCGTCGCGGATCGCCGTCGACAGCGCAGTCCAGCGCGCATCGAGAGGCCCCGCGTACTCGAGCGCAGCGTCCGCCAGCGTGAGCTCGGATGTGCGCGAGAGAAAACCACCGCGTTCGGTCACGCACCAACGTTCGCCGACCGCGCGGACGAGCGCGAGCTCGGCGAGCGCGCAGAGCAGCCTCGAGAGACGACGCTCCGAGACGCAACAGCGCGCAGCGATCTCCGCGGTCGTGCCAGGGAGGACGTCGAACACTCCCAGCTCGACGGCCGCAGCGATGGTCCTCGTGCGCCACACCCCGACCAGCTCCGCAGAGAGCGCTGCGAATGGAGCCCTGGTGTTCTGCACGCGCGCTTCGCGGATCATCGCGATGGTCTCACCTCGCTCATCGATGATCTCGACGGAGCCGTCGTCGAGCTCGACGCGCGCCTGCCCGTTGTAGAACGGCTCGACCATCGAGAAGCGCCTGCGATATGCGGGTGCTCCGCTGCGATCGACGTGCGTCCAGCCGCGGTCGTCGCGCGCCCGCGCGAACCCCTTGTGAAACACGTCGAGATCGCGAAACCAGCGGGCGTGCAGCAGTTCTCCCGATCGATCGATGTGCGTCGAGAGCCCTGCGTCGGACTGAACGACGGCGATGCCGCCGCGATAGTCCCCGACGTATCGCCATCGTGCGGCGTACAGCGCGACGCCGCTCGGATCGATGTGATGGTAGCGACCGTCCGGCGATCGCACTGCGCAGCGATGCTCCTGAAAGTTCCCACACCACGCGAAGCGCTGCGCGTATGCCGGGTCTCCGCAGCGCGTGATGTGGAACCACTCGCCTGCGAGCTGCACTGCGGCAAGTTCGTCGTAGAAGCCGAACGTGCGTTCGAAGCGCTGAGGATACGCATCGTCGCCCTGCGCATCGATGTGCCAGGCGAGCGAGGTGAGTCGAACTGGCGCGAGTCCTGGCGCGTGAAACGCGAGCACTTCGTCGAAGCGCTTCGCGTACGCAGCGCTGCCTGCGCGGATGTGGTGCGTGCCATCGCTCGAGATTTCGAGGTCGCGCCAGCTCACTGCACACCTCCAGCAGGCTTGCGCATGTTGCAGCGAAGGCAGAGCGCGCGATTGCGGTACGTCTCCGTGAGCGCTCGGTAGTCCGCGCTGTACCAAATCTCGAGCAGGCCGCGTTCGTGGAGGTTGCCGAAGTCGCCGAGCGTGGCCCGGTCTGCGTCGGGCGCGCAGCAGGGATTGAAGCGCCCCTGCGCGCTCACCCAGGCTTCTTGGCCAAGAAACGGACAGGGACCGCCGGGGGCGATGTCGCCGGTAGCATGTTCGTCGAGCTCGAAGATGTTCTCGAGCAGGATCTCTCCGCCGTTCGGCAGCGGAGTTGCCTTCGCGGCGGTGCGCGCGAGCGTGACTGCGCTGTTCCATCGACGAATCGCGGCTGCGTCACGGCGCATCGATTGATCGGCGATCTCGTCGAAGTGAGCCCAGAGGTGGTGTCCCTTCACGCGGTCGACGCCCATCGACGCAGCGAGCTCGACGATCGCTGGAAGCTCCGCGACGTTGTCCTCGAGAAACGTGAGCTGCAGCGTCACGCGGCAGCGATGTCCGCCCCCGCGAGCGTGCTCGTCCCGCACCGCGATGAACTCTCGAAGGTTGCTCAGCGCGTGATTCCAGTTCGAGCCCACCATGATTCGCTCGTGGGTCTCTCGCGTCGCGCCGTTCCACGAGATCTTCACATCGGATGCAAGCGGAACGATTCGTTCTGCCCAGCCCCGCGCGCCGTGCCTCGGGAAAGTTCCGTTCGTTGTGAGGTTGAGCAAGACGTTGTGCTCGCGGCAGACGTCCAAGATCGCCTCGAAGTCCTCGTACAAGAGCGGCTCGCCCATCGTCGACGGGAGCATCTCGCGCAGCCCCTTCGGCGCCGCGTCCGCCACCACGCGGCGCAGGAGTTCGATCGGCATCTCACGTCGCGGCTGCTTCGCTTCTTTTCGTCGGATCTGCGCGAGGCTGTGTGGCGAATGTTCTTCGCACATCACGCACTTGAGGTTGCACGTGTCTGGATTGGTGTCGAAGGTGATGCGCCACGGTCCAGGCTGCACGTTGACCGCAGCCGTGCGACGGCGCTCGATGAGCTGCGAGTAGAGCGCCTCGTGTGCCTGAACGTGTGGACCGATCGCCGGAATCTCTCCGTCCTCGCTCCCGATGTACCCGCGCGCTCCGAGTTGCACCGCGAGCGCCGGATCGTTGGCCATGCGCTGCATCTGCTCGCCGAGCGAGTTCACGCTTCGATGCTCGAACAGCAGTCCGTTCACCTCGTGATGGACGTACTCCGCCATTCCCCCAACGTTGGCTGTGATCACCGGAACGCGGGCCTGCTGTGCCTCGTGAATGACCAGCGGCGAGTTCTCGACCCACACCGAAGGCACCACGATCGCGTCGACGTGGTTGAACACGTCCGCCACGATCTCTTGGTTTCGGTACTCCGTTCGCCACTCGATGCGTGAGGGCACGTCCCCGTGCGCGGCGTTCGCGATGGCGCGCAGCGCTTCGGTGTCCTGGCCGCGCGGCCTCCCCCAGATGCGAAGACGGACGTCGCCTCGGACTCTCGCGAAGGCCTCGATGAGCTGGTGAATGCCTTTCGCGGGGATGTGCGTGCCGATATAGCCGAACGTGAAGGGCTCGTTCGAGACCCGCGCTCGTCCGCGCATCCGCGAACGATCGAAGCCGTAGTCGATGTATCGCAGCTTCGACGTAGGGAGTCCGAAGTGATCACGGTAGCGCTCGAGCAGGTAGCGCGACGGTGCGACGAACGTGTCGACGATCTCGGTCATCGCGCGCACGTGCTTCATTCGCCGCGCGACCCACTGGGTCCAGTACGCGACGTCTTCGTCGTGCTCATCAGGAGCGCCCGAAAAGTACCTCGCGTAGCAGCGCTCGGCGCACTTCCTGTCTTGCTGTCCGTCACACGCGGCCCAGAGATTCGCTGGATCCTCTGGGTGCATTTGCATGAACTGCCCGCGCGGGCACATCACCCAGTAGTCATGCAGGGTGTAGACGATCGGAACTCCTCGCTTCGCCGCCTCCCACGGCAACGACGTCGACAGGTGGTTCAGGTGCCCGATGTGCACAACGTCAGGCTTCACCTCGTCGAGCAGCGCAGCGAACTGAGCGTCGACTCCCGGATGTCGATAGCGATCGCGGCTCCGTGGGACGTTCACGAGCCGCACGGCGATTCGCGGATCGTCACGATCTCGCTCGTCGCGCACCGCAAAGTCCTGCGCAAACGAGTCCTCTTCGCGCGTAAAAACGTGGACGGAATGGCGCTCAGCAAGACCGTGGCACAGCGTCTGGCTGTATACCTCGGAGCCCGCGTTGTAACGCATCGGATACCCGTGGATGACCTTGACGATCTTCACGACGCAACCTCCTTGATCTGACGATTCTGGCTCAGTGTGTCCTCGATCATTCGCGTGATCCCCTTGTGAAGTGACACGCGAGGCGCCCACCGGAGACGTGTTCGCGCGTAGGTCGGATCGCCAACGAACCCAGGCACGGCGTGTGTGCGCGGCGTGGCGAGTTCGATCACGCTCTTCGACGCAGCGAGCTCGATCACCAACCGCCCGAGCGAGCCGAGCGTCGTCGGCTGGCCGGAGACGAGCTGAACGGGCGGCGGTGCATCGCCGCAGCGTAGCTCGTCGATCACGGCGAGCAGTCCGTGGGCAACGTCATCGAGGTGTGTGAAGTCCAAGGTTCGCGTTGCTCCTTCGACGACGAGCGGCTGTTGAAGCACGGCGCGTCGGACGAACGCAGGGATCACTCGCTGGGCATGGTCGTCGATCGATCCGTACACGTTGGCCAGTCGTACGATCGCGACACGACCGTGTTGTGTGCGCGCCGCCTCGATGATCGCTTCAGCGGCAGCTTTGGATCGCCCGTAGGTGTTCAGCGGCGCGAGGGGCGCTGACTCTGGCACTGGGAGGCGCGAACTGGCGCCGTAGACTTCTCGGCTGCTCGCGAAGAGCATCCACGCGCCCACTCGCTGCGCCGAGCGAAGCACGAGCTCCGTCGCTTGGATGTTGGTGCGCTCGCACTCAGCGGGGTCGCACTCACTCAGCTCGACTCGTGCAATCGCGGCGAGGTGCACGACTCCCGTGCATCCAATCAGCGCGCGTTCGACGCGCGTGGGATCTCGTACGTCGCCTCGATCCGCAGCGCGACGCGCGCGCAGGTCGAGTTCGACGACTTCGAAGTGTATCGCGCGCAACGCGCGGCAAAGTGATCGTCCGATCAGACCAGCCGAGCCGGTGACCAAGATTCGTTCGCTCATGGCGGATGACTCCTGCGAGTAGGACGACGCTCTCGCGGCGCTGCTGACCTGCAACGCCGCGAGAGCATCCGCTTTCACTGTTCGTCGTCGCTCAACGGTGCGACGGACGCAGCAGCCTCACGTGCCTGCTCGTGAGCTTCCCGTGCGTGTGCTTGCGCTTCAGCATCCGACTCTCCCCGTGAGAGGTAGTACGCGGGGTGGGTCGGGTTGCACTGGTTGGCGTGGTTGTCGCGCGAAGCCTGGGCTTTTGATTGGGATTTCACTGAAAACTCCTGATGGTTAATCAGCCACGGACGTTCGCCTCTCCACGGGTCATGGAGGTCGAAGGAGTGTTCGAAACGCGTGAGCGCTGGCGAGGTCTTTGGCTGACGGACGGGTCGTTCGAGGTCGACGTACCGCTCTTACATTTGGTGACCCAATTGCCTCCGGGGACCCGAATCACCCAGAGCGAGGAGCGGTAGATCGACGTTGCTGTTGTCGCATCGTCGTGGGCGGATGGAAACCCTCTCGGCGAGCGCGAGCGGGTGCTCGTCGAGTTTGCGCAGCGCGGCAGACCGCACACCCCGCCCGGTGATACCTGAGCCTCTGCTCCCGCCCGCTGACGCGCGCCGGTCCATCCACTTGCTGCTCGTCGTGTCGCCGCCCGCGTTCAAGAACGCGATTCGCTCGCGCGCCAGCTCGCGCGGTGCACCCAAGGCCGCTTTCAGCGTGGCGGCTCCAACAACGGGCTCACGTTGGCCTCGGCCAGTCGCTCCGCGCCCCCGACGACGTGCCCCAGGTGCTTCAGGTTGCCCAAGAACGCACTCGGTCGCGCCAGGCCTCCCACCCCCCCAATCCTGGCTCGAAACCTGGCTCGGCCGCCCCAACCTCCCCATTCCCCACGAAAAAACCACGGAGCCACACAGGAATCGAACCTGCCGACCGCGACGAAAGCCGCGTGTCCACCGGTTTTGAAGACCGGGCCCGTCACCAGCTCGGGAAGTGACTCCGTCGCAGACACTACCCCATTGCGTTCAGTCCCTCACCGACAATTTTACTCAATCATTTCAACGCGCACTGAACATTCGTAACTGCTTTTTTTGTACTGAGCGTCTGTCCCTGTACACACGAGCAGTGCCGACGCCGAGGCGGGCAGCGAGCCCCCGGTTCGAGCACACCAATTCAAGCCTCGAAGCACCCGATCACGACGGAGCCAGCACCATGAAGAACATCGAAGACGCAATCGCCGCCGCCCTCTCTGCCAACGACGCCGCGCCCTCCTTCCGCCGTGTTCGCTTTCGTCTCGCGGGCTACCTGTTCACCTACACCCGCGCTCGCGACGCCGCCGCAGACGGCGACAGGCGCCACGCGCGTGTGCGCATCGACATGTGGCGCGAGGACCCCGCCACCGGCGAGCGTCACTGGATCACCGTCGCGACGACCGCGCCCGATCGACAGAGCGCTCGCGCCGCGGCGCTCGCTCTCGTGGCTTGGGTTCGCTGGTGCGACGTCGGACCGAAGAACAACGCCAAGGCACAAGCCGTCGCAGAGTCCTTCGCCATGCTCCGCCAGCGCCTCGAGGCGCGCATGCCCGGCGCGACCGGACGCATCACCGCGCGAGCTGTTTCCCAGACCGTTCCGCCGGCGTCGAACAGCGCTACCGCCGCTGCGTAGCCGCTCAGCGCACGCGCTGCCGCAGTCGATCGATGAACGCGCGGATGCGACCCGGCGACTGCACCCGCTCGGCCGCGTTGAGCCCCGCGATCAGCTCCGCCTCGAGCGCGTGCGCCTCCGCCCCCTCGTGGGCCTGCGCCACAAACCTCGCCAACATCCCAGCTTGCGCGATCGGAACATGCAGTCGATGCGCGTAGTGCGCGATCACCTTGCTCTCGTCCGGATCCACCTCGCCGTCAGCGAACGCGATGGTGATCGCGTCGGTGATCAGCGCGTGCCCCAGCCCCGCGAGCTCCACCTTCGAGAGCGCCTCTTCGACCAGCGCGATGTCCGGATCCTTCGCGAACGCGTCCACGTCGAGCGCGCTCCGGTCGACATGAAGGCTGTCGGCGAGCACGTGGATCGCGTCGAGCTCGCTCGCGTCGATGTCCGCGTCCACTGACACGAGCGCTGCGACGGCGCGCAAATACGAGACCCTCTCGTCGAGCGAGAGCGCTTCTGCTGGGTGCGTCACGACCGTCGAGACTCCACGATCCGACCCTCGAGCGTCAACGGCCATGCGATCACTCGGCAGGGTGCCTTCGATGAAAGTCCCGCTGCCTGAGCACCAACGCGCGAACCCTGTCGCTCACCGCCCAGCTCGCAGCGCTGCCCGCGGGAGCCACCGTAAACAAGTGGTTGTCGTACCAGCCCGTCACGAAGAACCGCAGCCCGCTCCGCGCCGCTACGATCCCGCTCGCGTGATCCATCGCGGGGACATCCAGCGTCGTCGCCGTCCAGTCCGTCGTGTCGACGACGCTCACCGAGCTGCCGCCGTAGTTCGCGGTGCCCACGTAGCGACCATCCGCCGTGACGTCGATGGACTTGGGCCACTCTCCGACGGGCACCTCGCGGATCGGTCGCTCGGTCTGCACGTCGAGCACCAAGAGCTTCGAGTGCGAGAAGCAGCTCACGTACAAGCGACTCTCGTCCGGCGACAGCACAAGGTGCCGTGGAATCCGGCACACGGGATCGAGCCGCCGGTGCGTCTCCATCTGCGCGCCCTCGTACACGTCGATCGTGTGGCTGTTGAAATTCGCCACATACAATCGACCCGCGCGAGTGACCACCATCCCGCGCGGGTTGCGGCCGGCGCGCATCGTCCGCGTCACCGTCCCCCGCGCGGTGTTGATCTCCGTGACGTCGTTCGAGCCCCAGTTCGCGACGAAGAGCCGCGCTCCGTCGCGGGAGATCGCCAGCACCTTCGGGTGCCCGCCCGCGCGAACCTCTCGCGTCACACGTCGACGCCCGAGGTCGATGAACTGCACGCTGCCTCGCCGGAAATTCGAGACGTACAACATGCGTCCGTCTGGTGAGAGCACGCTCTCGACCACGATCCCAGGGACGTTGATCGCTCCCGTCTGCGCGAGCGTCGCAGGGTCGTAGAGGGCCACGTTGCCCACGTTCGAGTTGCCGTAGTTGGTGACGTACAGCGTTCGTCCGTCGGGCGAAATCGACACGCCTTTGGGCATCGACCCCGTGCGCGCCCCCGCGACGACATCCATCGTCGGCGGCGTCGCCCAAAGGGGCACGGCCACCATCGCAATGGCCGCTGCAACCCACCGCGCGAACGCACCCTTTCGCACCGCTCACCCTCCGATGTCGGCGACGGGCAGCTCGCCGCCCGCCGTGTTGAGCGCGCGTCGCGCAGGACCCGCGTCCGCAAGCTCGAGCCGCTCGAGCACCGGAACCGCCATGGTCAACTGCATCCGCGCGTCCCCCATTCGCCCTTGCTCGACGAGATAGATCCCGTAGCTCGCCCGCGCCCTCGCGAGCTCTCGCGTCGCGCCGAGCGCCTCGAGCATCGAGATCGACTCGACGAAGTACGACTCTGCCCGCCGCGCGACGTCCCCCGTCGCGTCGAACACCGTCGCCGCGAACACCTCGCCGAGCCCGCGCATGCACAGCGCCACGCTCTCTTTGAGCCCCAGCGATTGAGCGATCGCCAGCGCGTTCTCGAGCCTCGCGCGCGCCTCGTCGAGCTCTCCCAACAGCCTCGCGAGCGACGCGCGCACGCGCTCGACCTCCGCGAGAACCCGCCGGTCGCCGATCTCGTGTCCGACCCGCTCGGCGCGGTCGAGCATCGCGGCCGCGGTCTTCGGGTCCGCGCGATAGATCGCAGATTCACCGAGGTTTCCCGCGGTAAACGCGATCATTCGACGATCGCCCATCGTGTCCGCGAGCTCGAGGATCTCCGTCCACATCGACTCGGCCTGCTCGACCTCGCCGCGGTCGAACGCGAGCGCCGCGAGGACGTTACGCGTCGCGAACTGCCCTTCGATGTCGTTGTGCTTCTCTCGCAGCGCGAGCGCTCGCTCGAAGTGCGCCCGCGCCTGCCTCGGCTGCCCGTGCGACAAGTGAACGAGGCCGAGGTTGTGCGTCGACAACGCTTCTCCCAGCGGATCGTCGAGCCCTCGGCGAATGTCGAGCGCCGCGGTGCTATGCGCGAGCGCAGCGTCGAAATCACCTGAAATATACGCCACCATTCCAAGATCGTCTTGGACCGCCGCGACGCCGCGAAGGTCTTCGGCCATCTGAAACAGCTCGAGCGCCCGCCACAAGTACGCCTGCGCGAACTCGAACTCCGCGCGCCCCCGCGCGATCCTGCCCAGCCGCCCGAGCGCGGCGGCCATCTTGTTGCGCGCGCCGTACATGTGCGCGAGCGAGAGCATCTCTTGAAACGTCGCCTCGGCCTCGTCGACGCGGCCGAGCAGCGAGAGCACGACCCCTCGATCGTGAAGCGCGTCGAGCCGCGCCGGCGTGTCGTACTGCGGCAGAAACGCGAGCGCCTTGTCGTAGAGCTGCACCGCTTGCTTTCCGCGATAGCCAGCGCGAGCCACTTTGGCGGCGCGAAGGTACGCGCGCGCTGCGGCTTCCGTGAGCCCAGCCCGCTCGAGGTGTCCCGCGATCGCGCGAGCCAGGTCGTCGGCGCGCGCCCCCGCCGCGAGCTCGAGCCATCCCGCACACACGTCGTGGCGCCGCTGCCGAACGTCGTCGCTCAGCGTCTGGATCATCACCTCGCGCAGCCCCGCGACGGAGAACACGTACTGCCGCTCGTTGGCCAGCTCGCTGTGCTCGATCGGGGTCAAGAGCTCAGCGCCGACGAGCCGTCGCAGCGCCTCGTGCTCGCGCCCCGCGATGACATCCTCGACCGACGGGTCGACAGGGCCGTCTTCGACGCGCGCCATCGCGCAGACCGCGCCCTCCCAGAACACCTCGCCGACGACCGCCGCGCGGCCGAGCGTCGCGCGCGCCTCGTCATCGAGGCGACTCATGCGCACCTGAAGCAGGTCCGCGCTCGAAATGGGCCCGTTGGGTCCGAGCGCCTCGAGGTCGATCGACCACGGGTCCTCGTTCACAACGATCACGCGAGACTCGATGAGCGCGAGCAAGAGCTCTCGGATCTTTCCCGGAGCTCCGGCCGCGCGGGTCACTACGGCTTCGAGGAGCTCATCGGGCACCACCGCGAGTCCTGGAAGCAAGTGGTGACACAAGGTCTCGCACGCGCTGGACGACAGCGGTTCTGGCTCGACCACCACGCGCGCCCGCGCGGTGAGCGTCCGTCCTCGCTCGGGCGTCGTGGCCAGAACGAGCATCACAGGGGCCCTCGCGATCCCAGCGGCCATCTCCCGGACGACGGCGATCGCCTCCTCCGACGCTGCTTCGAACCGGTCGAGCACGAGCATGATCGGCGAGGTCTCGGCGTCCGCCGAGAAGAAGCGCCCGAGCGTTTCTCCGAGCTCGGCCACGTTTTGCGAGCGCTCGACCTCTTCGCCCGAGAGCCCTGCGAGCACGAGCAACCGCCGAACGTGGTCGGTCACGAGCGCGGACTTTCGCGCGAACACTCGCTGCGCTTCCGCTGAGATGTCCATGCGCGCCGCCGGGATCGGTCTCGTCGGAGCGACTCCGAAGCGATCGATCAGCCATCGGGCGATGGCCGCGAAGGTCGCGTCTCCTTGTCGGGCGGTCGCCGACAGCACTCGCACGTGCGTCGAGGCGAGCGCGCGCTCGACCACGTGACGAAGGAGTCGGGTCCTGCCCATCCCGGGCTGCGCGATGACCGCGACCACCCCGCCCTCCTTCGCACGGATGAAGCGATCGAACGCGCCGTCGAGCGCGCTGATCTCCCTCGCTCGCTCGAGCAGCGGAGCATCAACCGGAAGCGGATGATCCGGCGCAGATCCGAGCGGAGTGCCGCACAACACGCAGCTGCGGCCCGGCGTCGGGTGGGCGAGCCCGCAGCTCGGGCAGGTGGGTCCGTGCGTTGAATCCGAAGACGAAGACGGCCGCCTGGCCTCGTGCATGCCTCATTGGTCGCACAGCGGCCAGACCATTGTCGAGCGCGCTCGTTCGAGCCGAAGCGCCGCTCAGAACCCTGCGGCGTTGTACGAGTCGTTCGATCCCGCGCTGCGGTTGGCCGCCGGCATCGGTCGCTGGACCGAGCGTGCGCGGACAGGCCTTCGATAGGAGCTCTCGCTCGCCCCGGTTTGCTGAACGCTCACCGCCTGCGCTGCGCCCACGTTCGATGGGCTGTTCGCGGTCTGTGCGTTGTTGGCCGCTTGTAGCGCTTGTGTCGTCTCGAGCGTGCTGATTTCGCGCTGAAGTCGAGCGCGGGTCACGTCGTCGCTCGCCGCGGCGAGGGCCGATCGAAAGTGCGACAGGGCCGCGATCGAGTCGCCTCGCTCGAGCGCCGATCGCGCGGCGACCTCGCTCGGAGACACCGCGCTTCGTTGAACGCCGCCGATCTCGAACCCCGCGTTTCGCGCCGCAAACTGGGGCAAAATGTTGTTCTGAGCCGCTTGCTGCACGGGCGACGGGGCGACCACGGGCGCGCTGTTTCCGCTCGGGTCGCGGGCGCTTCTTTCGTCGTCGTTGGCGGTCTCGGTGTTGCGATGATCGCTGCGCACGCTGGCGGACGCTGCGTTGGCGCTCGGGGTCGCGCTGGGCCTCGCTCCGCGCGGAAGCTCCTGGCGCTCGAGCATTCTCGCGCGCGCCTCGGACTCCGACGGCGATGGGCTGCTGCGCCTCGTCGCGGCGCTGCGGCCGGGGGCGGCGGACAGATCCTGGCTCACCTCGACCGCAGGAATCACTTCGCTCGCGCGGTCTGCTTCGGTCACCGCAGGGTTTCTCGACGGGTTGTACAGCGTCGTGACTCCGACGCCGACCGCCATCAAGAACACCGCGGCCATCGCGACCTCGCGACGCATCGCGAGCGCGGCGATACGCTCGAGCCAACGCGCGCCGCGCATCGGAACGACCGTGCCGCCACCTCCCGACTCTGTCGCGGAGGCGGCTCCGTCCGACGTCGCGTCGGGCTTGGACGTTCCGCTCGAGGCCGCGTTGTCCTGTGTCTTGGACGCGCTGCTCTTGATGATCGCGCCCGAGTCGTTGCGAGCGCCCGATCGGTCCGCGGAGCGGTCGCGAGGCTTTTCGCCGCGATCGCTCGTGCTGCTGACGGCGGCGTCGATCGCCGCGAGCAGCGCCGTAGAAGCCGCCGGTGGGAGCGCGACGGGGAGCATCGCCGCCGCCGAGCGCCCGCGAGACAACTTCGACCATTCCGCGCTGCACTCGGCGCAGGACTCCGCATGGGCGCGCACTTCGATGGCGCGCGCCTCGTCGAGCTCGCCGTAGGCGAGGTCGAGCAGCAGGTTCTGGCAGTCTTCACAACGCATGGTTGTCTCCTCGTGGGTGCGTCGCTGGCTCAGCCCAGCGCGCGCGCGTATTCCTCGTACTCAGCGAGCGCGCCCTGCAAACGTTCGAGCGCGTATCGCATCCTGCTCTTCACCGTGTTTTCTGGGGCGCCCACGATGTCAGCGATGTCCTTGAAGGGCAGCGCGCTGTACTCGCGGAGCATGAAGACCTCTCGTTGATCGTCGGGCAACTCGTTGATGGCGGCGACCAGCTTCTCTTGCAACTCTTTGCTGATCGCGGATCGATCCGCGCGCGGCCCGCCGTCGGCGATCACCTCGCCGAGCGTCGGTCCGTCATCGTTCGACCGTGAACTTTGGTCTAGAGACGGATGTCGACGCAAAACGGCTTTGCGGGCGTGGTCGATGCAGAGATTTCGTGCGACCGTGTACACCCAGGTCGAAAACTTCGACGCCCGTTGAAAATCACGAAGGCCGGACAGGACACGGATCCATGTGTCTTGCAGCAGCTCTTCGGCGGTCGCCCGATCGCGCACGGATCGCAGAATGAAATTGAAGATCCCCACCTCGTGTCGCTTGGTGAGCTGGTCGAACGCACGACGCTCACCCGCGCGAAAGCGCTCGAGGAGCTCTTCGTCTGTCGGTTGGCCGGGATCGAAGGGATTGCGGACTCACCGACACAGATGTGTGTTGGTTGATCGAACGAGAGCAGAACAGTCGCCCTCGACGACGGGGACTGTATCCGAGAGGAAGGTCGTCGCGGTAGCTGCCGAACAACCAGAGACGCGGAACAACATTCGAGAGCAAAACTCGACTGACCGTGGAGAATGTTCCTTGCCCTCAAGGCTCGAAGTTGGTTTTCTAAAGGTCTTTCGGTGGGACGCCCAGGGGGAGCGGTCACACTCAACGGACGCCAGCGACACAGTTCGCGCGCGCGATCCCTTGGAAGATCGGTCCCGTTGCGGTACCTCCCCCAGGGTGATGCGGGATGACTCATCCCGTCATTCAGTTCATCGACGGAGAAATTCGACAATGCGCGTGTGGTTCATGGCGCTCATCCTTGCGGCATCAGTCCTCGTTCAGGGGATCGATGCGCGTGCCCAAGAAGCAGGTGCGGCCTCGACGGACGCAGCGGCGGCAACGCCCGCCGAAGGTGAAGGTGACAACCCGGCTCCGCCGGCTACCGCAGCGGACGCAGGCATCAGCATGAGCGGTGAGCAGTTCATCGTTCGGCTGAGGGACCTCGAGCAGCGCATCAACGAGCTCAAAGAAGAGATCTTTCGCTCGAAGGCGCGCCTGTCGTTGCTCGCTGAGTCGATTCTGCAAAACGTCATCGGCGGCGCGCGCGCGGTGATCCAGCACGAGAACCAAATGGGCGCTCTGTACCGCCTCGTTCGTGCGGTGTATTCGCTCGACGGAGCGCCGATCCTCACGCGCACCGACGACAACGGCTCGCTCGCCGATCAGCGTGAGTTTCCTGTGTACAACGGGCAAATCGGCGCGGGCGACCACTCGCTCACCGTCAACCTCGAGTACCAGGGCAACGGCTACGGGATCTTCTCCTACGTGAAGGGCTACACCTTCCGCGTTCGATCGACGCAGCCGTTCTCGGTGCCCGAAGGAAAGGCGATTCAGATCCGCGTCGTCGGCTACGAGCAGGGCGGTCCGCTCACCCCGCACGCCGAGCGCCTCGCGATTCGCTTCAACCCGCGCATCGTGTCGTTGCGCGACGTCCAAGACGGAGAGCCTGCAGAGGGCCAGCCTGCCGCCGGTCAAGGCGCAGCCCAGCCCGCAACGCAGGGCGCAGCGCAGCCCGGGAGCCGGTGATGACCAGAGCCCTTCGCCGCGTCGGGCTGCCGGCGATTACAGGCGCGCTCATCGCGCTCGCGTTTCCGTGGGCCGTGAGCGGCCAATCGATGGAAGAGGCGAGTCGATCGGTGGCCGACGCCGAGTCGCGCGCCAGCTCGCTCGATTCGAACATGCCGCGCGTGATGGCGGCGACGACGCGGGCCTCGACGCCATACACCGAGCGCTTCGCGGACGGCGAACTCTTGTTTCGCTTGCGTGACTACTCGCGCGCCGCGGTGCTCTTCACGGACATCGTGACCAACCACCGCGACTCGCCGGCGTACGCAAACTCGCTGTATTTGCTCGGTGAATCGCTCTATCAGGCCGGCGATCGATACGGCGCGCGCACGCGGTTTCGCGAAATCGTGCTGCAGCACGGCACCGAGCCGCTCTACCGCCCGTTTGTGCAGCGAGCGCTCGGAAGGCTCATCGAAATCACGCTCCGGTCGCGCGATCAGCGCCCCGAGAGCGTGCGCGAGATGAACGAGATATTCGCGCGCATCAACCAGCTGCCGCCCGGCGACATCGAAGCGCAGACCACGTACGTCCGCGGCAAGTACCTGTTTCTGCGACCCAACCCCGACTACGACGCGGCGCGACAGGCGTTCGAGGCGATTCCGGCGAGCGCCGCGGTCTACCCCCAGGCGCGCTATTTCTTGGGAGCGATCCTCACGGCGCAAGAGCGCTTCCCCGAGGCGATCCAAGCGTTTTCTCGGGTCACCCAGCTCGACGCGCAAAACGATCTCCAGCGCCAGCAGGTCATCGACCTCGCGTGGCTCGCCATTGGACGTCTGCGCCTCGAGCGCAGCGAGTTCGACGGCGCCGCCGAGGCGTACCAGCGCGTCGGCCGCAACTCGACCTTCTTCGATCGCGCGCTCTTCGAGCTCGCCTGGTCGTACATCCGCAACGGCGACGCGATCCGCGCCGAAAACGCGCTCGAGATCCTGTCGGTCTCCAACCCGGACTCGCCCCTGATCCCCGAGGGCAAGCTCCTGTGGGGCAACCTGCTTCTGCGCACTGGACGCTTCGACCGCGCGCAGCGCGTCTTTCAAGACGTCCGCACGCAGTTCGGTCCGGTCAGCGCGCGGCTCGATCAGCTCGTCGCGCAGAACACCGACCCGCAGCTCTATTTCAGGCAGCTGCTGCAGATGAACACGATGGTGTTCGACGCCTCCTCGATCCTGCCTCCGCAGGCCGTCGCGTTCGTCCGCGAAGAGGGGTTGCTCGAAGACTCGCTCGGCGTCGTCGGCGACCTGAACACCTGCCGAGCGTACATTCGCGACAGCGAGGACCTCATCGCGCGGCTCAACGCCGCGATCAACTCGCCGTCGCGCGCCCACGTGTTTCGCGAGCTTCGCAACGCCCGCGAACAGGCGTTCCAGGCGCAAAATCGCGTGACCCGCGCGCGCGCCGCGCTGGCCGCCGCGCTCGATCAGGCCGCCTCGGGCCTGTCCGACAACAACCTCAACGGCGTGCTGACGCAGCGACGACCGCTCGACGCGTCGGCGTCGCGCTTGCCGATCGACGACGTCGGCGTGCGTCGTCGCGATCGCGCCGCAGAGGCCGAGTTCACCCACCTCGGACAAGAGCTGCAGCGCAACGAGCAGCGCGTCGCCAACCTCGAGGCGATGCTCGCCGCGATGCGCCGATACCTCCGCGACAACCCCAACCCCCGCGGAAACGTCGACCTCACCGGTCTCAACAACGAGATCTCGCAGCACGAAAACGCCATCGTCGGATACCGCGCTCGCATCGCCGAGCTCCGCCGACAGATCAACGCCGGCCGCGCTCAGGTCGGCGTAGGCGACCCACGTTATCAACGCGACCTCGAGATCGCCCGCGAGTACCGAGACCTCCTCGTGAGGCAGATGGACATCTTGCGCGCGGCCGGGCGACTGCCCGCTGACGCGCAGGCGCTGTTTACGCGGCTCGACGAAGCCGAGCGACGCATCCAGGCCTTCGATGGTCGCGTGCAGGCGATCGTCGATGAGCGCATCACGACGGTGCGCTCGCAGGTGCAAGAAGAAGAGCGCAACGTCGCGAGCTATCGCGTGCGGCTCGCCGACCTCGAGCGAGAGGCCGCCGACGTCGTGGGTCGCGCGATGATGCAGAGCATCGCCAACGTTCGTTTGCACTTCTATCGCGTCGTGATGCGCGCGGACCTCGGGCTCGTCGACGTCGCCTGGGAGGACCGCGAGAATCACAACAACCGCGCTCGCATCCTGGCCGAAGAGCTCAACCGCGAGTCCACCGCGCTCAACGACGAGTTCAGCGAAGTCATCGAGGGCGCAGAGAACGACACTGCCCCTCGCACGACCCCAGGCGCCGCGCCGCAGGGCGGACCGCAGACCGCTCCGCAAGGCGCGCAGCCAGGGACGACACCGCAGGCTCAGAACCCCGAGACCAACCCCAGCAACGCGCCGCAACCCGGCGCCGGTGGCACAACCCCGACCGCTGGCGGACGCTAGTTCAGGGATCGTATTCCATGAAGATTTCTTCTCGCTGGCTCTTCGGCATCCCGCTCTTGGTCCTCGCGTCTCTCGCCGCGCCGCGCGTGTCTGCGCAGACCCGCCCCGCGGCGTCTGCGGCCGACGCAGGCGCGTCGAGCAGCGATGACGCCGGCGCTGCGCTCGTCACGAGCGGCGCGTCGAGCACTTCGACGTCATCGTCCAGCGACGCCGCGGTGACCGCGGTCGGAGACCCCAGCACGAGCCTCTCGAGCGAGCCGCAAGTGCAGATCCGTCCGCGCCCAACACCGACGCCCGAGCAGCTCGCGGCGCTTCGGGTGCTCGAGGACGAGGTCAACGGCTTCGCGTCGCGAGGCGAGGCATATCGCCAGAGCGTCAACGGCCTCTTGCGCCGAGAGCACGACAATCAGCTCTCGCGGCTTCGTCGCGGGTACGAGCGGCAGATCACCGCCGAGCAACAGGCCGAAGCGCAGGCGCGTCGCAACGCCATTCAGATCTTCGAGCGCTTCATCGAGAACTACCCCACGGACGCGGACCACACGCCGGACGTGATGTTTCGGCTGGCCGAACTCTACTACGACGAGGCCAAGTACGCGAAGCTCGAGGCCGACGAGCGCTACGATCGCGCCCGCGCTGAGCGCGAGGCGGCCAACCAGTCGACCGATGACGTTCCGCCGCCGCCGCCCGCGGACTACCGATGCTCGATCCTGCTCTATCGGCACGTCGCGCAGCGGTTCACCAGCTTTCGCTTGCGGGACACGACGCACTACCTCCTCGGGTGGGTGCTCAAGGAGATGGGCAAGGAAGACGAGGCCATCGGCGCGTACCGAAGCCTCGTGTGCCCCGCGCGCTTTCGCTACCAGCCGCGCATGGACATCGCCGCGCCGCTGATCGAGGGGCAGAACACGCCGCTCACGTGCCAACGTCTCGCGGACGTGCTTCGTCCGTACGCGCCGGAGCTCACCACGCCCGTCGTGGCGGCTACGCCCACGGTCGAAGGTGATGGAGGCGCAGCAGACGGCGCCGCCGCGCAGCCGGCCAACGCGTCGCTCGGCGACATCAACGCGGGCCTCGTCGCCGCTGGGCAGAGCACAGAGACCGAGGCGATGCCCATTCCGACGGACTACGCCGAGTGCCAGCCGCTCAACGGCGCCAATGGCCGCGCGTCGCGATACACCGCGGAGACCTGGTACTTCATCGGCGATTATCACTTCGACAATCCCCCGACGGACCCCGACCTCGGCAACGCGTACGCGATCGCCGCCTACCAGGCGTCGATGCGGTTCAGCGAGACGCGGCGCCTGCCGACCGCAGCCGCTGCCACGGGAACCTCGCCCGCCGTCGGAATCGCCGGCTCCTCGGCGAGCGTGACGCAAGAGACGACCAGCACCGGCGGCGTCAGCGTCGCCAACTCTCCCGGCCGCGCTCAGTTCGACGCCAACATCCAGTACGGAACGTTCTGGTCGAAGTCCCTCTACAAGATCGGCTGGGGCTTCTTCCGCATGACGAACGGGTACCCCAAGGCGCTCGAAGCGTTTTCGCGGCTGCTCGACTACTACGACTACGCCGGAGCCGAAGTCGCCGCGCAGGGCAACCGCACGGACACGATCAAGTGGATCGGCGTGATCTTCTCGGAGAGCACGTGGAGCCTCGCGCAATCGAACGAGCAGTTCGACTGCCAGCAGGTGGTCGAGACCCTCGCTCGCCCGCCGTCGGAGGCGACTCGTCCCTTCGACTGCGCAGGGGTGATCCGCATCACATCACCGTTCAGCGCGATGCAGCTCGCGAGCGCGCAAGGATCGCCGACCCAAGGCATCGTCGGGACCCCGCAGCCCGGTCGCGTGGCGCACATCCCGCAAGATCGCCCGTGGACCCCAGAGGCGTATCTCGAGCTCGCGAACGACTACTTCCAGCAGACCAAATATTACGAGGCCATCGCCCTCTATCGCTTGTTCTTGAAGATGAACCCGCTGCACTTCATGGCGCCGCGGGTCGCTGAGAACATCGCGATCTCCTACGAGCGTCAGCGTCAGTTCGACGCGGCGATCGGCGCTCGCGGAGCGCTCGCGAACTACCTCGAGGGCGGCGAGTGGTATCGCGCGAACAACTCGCACCCCGACGCGCAGCGACACGCGGAGATCGTCGCGCGCAACTCGCTGCACGACACGGCGATCGAGCACCATCGCCGCGCCTCTCGCGCCCGCACGCGCTCGGTCGCGTTCAACAACTGCGCCCTCGGTCAGCCCGGCGGCGACGTGTGCCAGGCTGGTCGCAACCCGCGCGAGCGTGGCGAGCGACAAGCGTCGGCCTTCGCCGAGCTTCAGCGAGCCAACCAGGAGTACCAGCTCGCGGTCGAGGCGTACTCGAACTTCATTCGCAACTACCCCAACGACGACGCTGCGTACGAGTTCAAGTACAACCGCGCCGACGCGCTCTTCTGGAGCGCGCGCTACGCGGACGCCGCGCGTGCGTACGGAGACGTGCGCGAGTCGAACGAGAACGATCAGTACCTGGCCGCGTCGGCGTACATGGCCATCAAGTCGCTCGAGGCGTCCATCCGCGCCGACGTGAGCGGCGGGCGCATGGACGCGTGCCTCGCGGTGCGCGCGGGCATCGAGGTCGGCGCTCTTCGCAACGCGCAGGGGCAGCCCTTCCTCGACGCAGCCGCGGAGCAGCGTTGCAAGGAGCTGCCTTTGCAGCCGAGCGCCGCGCAACCTGCGCAGCCCGCACAGACAGGGCAGAGCGGGCAAGCAGCCGCGCAGCCCGCGGCCGCGAACGTGCTCGAGCTGAACGTCCCCGAGATCGTGCGGACGCTGATGGAGGCGCGCATCGCGTACGTGCGCCGCGTTCCGCGCGGGCAGGACTCTCCGCGCGGGCTCGCCGAAGTGTTTCAGAGCGACGGAAACCCGCTGAACGACCCGCCCTTCCGCTCGAAGTTCGCCTATCTCAACGCGCGAACCCAGCTTCGCTTCGGGCACGCTCGCGAAGCGGAAGAGGGGTATCGCTACATCCTTCGAACGTTCTGCAGCGACCAGCTCGTTGCGGGCGCGGCGTTCGCCGACCTGTTCAACATGATGCTGGTGCAGAACCGGCAGGAAGACCGTGACGCGCTCGCGCTCGAGCAGTCGCGCGGCTCGTGCCGCGGCGTCGACCAGAGCCTGATCTCGACGACGCTCACGGACCGCACGTTCCGCCTCGCGCTCGACCGCTTTCACCAAGCCGAGCGAGCCAACGGCGAAGAGGCGCTGCGCCTGTACGAGAGCGCCGCGAACGAGATGTTGCAGGCGATCAACAGCAACCGATCGCACCGCGACGCGCCGCTCGCGCTGTACTACACCGCGCTCGCGTACGAGCGAACCAATCGCTTCGACACCGCGACGCAGACGTACATCCGCATCACGCAGGACTTCAACAACCTCAGCGTCAACGGCTCCAACCCGCCGCGCGAGCTCGAGGGGCAAGACCGCCAGCAGCGCATCGACATCCTCGAGCAGGCGCACTTCCGCGCGGGCGTGAACCTCGATCGAACGTTCGACTACGAAGGCGCGGTCCGCTACTTCGACACCGTCGTGCGCGACAATCGCTTCGCGACCGCGACCGGGCACGGAGATCACGTGCACGACGCGCTCGCGTCGATCGCGCTCATCCGCACCAACACCGGTGACTGGACGCGGGCGCGCGAGGCGTGGCGTTCGTTCATCCCCGTGGCCGAGGCTGGCCGCGAGCGCGCCACGGCGGAGTACCGCTTTGCAGAGATGCCGTGGAAGGCTCGTGACTGGCAGGGCGCTGTGCGCGCGTTCCAAGAGTATCGCCGCACGACGCCGATGAGCTCGGACACCGCCGAGTTCCACGTTCAGGCGCAGTACAACATCGCGACGGCGCTGCGAAACGCCGGTGATCAGGCGGGCGCGCAGCGCGAGCTTCGCCGCGTGGCCGAGGTGTTTCGCCAGTCTCGCCAGCAGCCCGGCTCTCGGGCGGCGGCGTTTGCTGCCGAGGCCCTCTACGCGGACCTCGACGCGCGCGTTCGTCAGTTCACCACCCGCGCCCTCACGCAAGGAACGGGCACGGAGCTCGCGCGGCAAGTCCGCACGATCAAGACCGAGCTCGACGCGATCGACGCCCAGGCGGGCGAGATCATCGACCTGCAGGGCGGCGAGTACACGATCGGCGCCCTCGTTCGCCGCGGCGAAGCGCACGAATACCTCGCGACACAAGAGGTCCGCATCGCGACGCTCCTCCGTCTCTCTGCCGCGCAGCAGCGGCAGTTGACGCAGGCCGAGTCGAGCGCCACGCGACTCGATCGGCTCGCCGATCAGCTCGGCGGTCGCAACGAAGCGCTCGAGACGCGCCTGCGCAATCAAGCGCAAGAGGTCCGCGATCGCGTTCAGCAGATGCGCGACTCGATGACCACGCAGGTGCAGCAGCAGTACGACCAGGAGGCGGAGGCCGAGCGCAAGCTGGCGATCCAGGACTACGCGATCGCCATCCACCTCGCGCGCCGCAACAACATCCCCACGCAGTTCGCCGCGACCGCGCTCGAACGCATCCGACTCGAAGAGAATCGCCCGCTCATCGATGCGGCGATTCGCGGGCTGTCGCCGCAGCTCGTCTCGCGCGTCGGCTTCACGTACACGCCGAACATGTTCAGCACCGAAGCGCCTGGCGCGACGCTCACGCAGCAGCAACCTGTGGCGACGCCCGGCCTCGCTGGCGAGTGACGCTCGAGGGACACACGATGATCAAAGCCCGCTCCACCGCGCTCTTTCTCTCGCTGCTCGTCGCCGCGTCGCCCTTCGTCGCGTGCAACAACAACGCTGATCAGAACAACAACGCTCAGCGCTCCTCGGGCGGAAACGCGCAGGACGCCGGCCCCGATACGGGGATCCCCAGCTCTGGCGGCAGCGGGCTCGACGAGTCGCAGGCACCTCCGGCGAGCCCCGTGGACTCGGGCGTGATGGCGGCCGTCGTCGACAGCGGCGTCGCCGTCGAAGATCCCAACCAGCGCGCGGGCCGGCCGCCGGCTCCGCCCCCGCGACCCGAGATGAACTCGGCCGCGCGCGACGCGTATCGGCAAGGTCTCTCTGCGGCGCAGACCGGCAACCTCGCGGGAGCGCGTGACGCGTTCGACCGCGCGCTCTCGAGCGACCCTCGCGCGTTTGCAGCCGCGTACAACGCGGGGATCATCGCCGAGCGACAGGGGCAGGACCCGCAGGCCGACAGCTACTACCAGCGCGCACTTACGATTCAACCGGACTACGAGCTCGCGGTCGTCGCGCGTTCGCGGCTGCTCATTCGGCAGCGTCGCGTCGGCGAGGCGGTGCAGCTCGCGGGCGCAATCGCGACGCGATACCCCGGAAACTTCCTCGTCCGAGCGGAGTACGCGCGGCTGCTCGTGACCGCAGAGCGCTACGACGAAGCGGTCAACGAGGCCAGGCAGATCCTGCGCATCGACGAGCGCAACGTCGCCGCGAAGATCGCGGTCGCCGAAGCGTTTCGTGCTCGCGGACGCTTGGACAACGCGCTGCAGATCATCGACGACGTGATCAACGGCTCGGACCCCAACCACCCGAACAACGGTCCCGGCGCGAACGACGCGCGCGCGCACTACCTCCGCGCGCTCTTGCGCATCGAGGTCAACCGCGATGTTCCTGGCGCGATCCAGAGCTTCACGCGATCGGTCGAGCTCGATCCGCAGTACGCAGAGGCGCACAACAACCTCGGGGTGTACTTGCTGCAGGCAGGCAACGCGCCGCAGGCGGTCGAGCACCTTCGCGCAGCCACGGCCCTCGCGCCTTCGTGGGCCAAGGCGCACCTGAACCTGGGCGACGCGCTGCGCGCGATGCACCAGTACGACGAGGCGACGACCTCGCTTCAGCGGGCGCAGACGCTCGACCCGTCGATGGTCGAGGTTCACTACAACTTCGGTCGCCTTCACGGCGAGCAGGCGCGAGAGATCCCGAGCCAGGGCATCGATAATCTCAATCGAAAAATCGCGCTGTTGCAGCAGTCGCAGCAGGCGTTCGATCGCTTTCGCAACGCGCTGGGGCCGCAGTTTACGAACCACCCGCGCGCGGCTGACGTCACGGCGCAGGTCGAGCGATTGACCGCGCTCATCGCTCGAACGCAGACCGTGCTTCAGCGCGAGCAGCGACGTGCTGCTCGCGCTGGCGGCGCTGGCGGCGCGGATGCGGGCGCGTCCTCGGGCGCGAGCGGCGCGAATGCGGGCGCGAGCGCAGGTTCGGCGGGCGGCGACGCGGGGCGTTGAGCCACGGCTGTTCCTGTGCTTTGCTGGTCAACGTGAGTGGTTGAGTAGAGAGATGAGGGCGACGATGAAGCGAAAGAACAAGAAGACCGCGGCGTCGCTGCTGCTGGCGTTGGTTGTTGCGCTCGCGGCGCCGAGCGTCTTTGCGCAGGCTGCTCCGACGGGGCAGGGCGGGCAGACGACCGGCGCGACGGGTACGACCGCCGAGGGACAGGATGGCGTGCAAGCGACGATGCGCACCGAAGGCGGCCGTCGGGTGTACGTCGCATCTGCGACCATCGAGGTGCGCGGCGAGATCCAGCGTCCGTACGCGTTTTCGCTCTCGGGCCGCTCGAGCCTCGGGTACTCGTACCTGGAGCTCCCCGTTCACTTTCTGCAAGAGATCATCAACGCGGTCCGCCGCGCGCCGTTCTGAGCGCAGCTGCGCGAGTGTGATCTTCGATGTGGAGTGCCGTTCAGGGGGTGTACGCGCTCGTGGCGTGGACGATCGCGACGCGAGCGGTCACGACCACGGCGTCGTTGCTCGGCGCGCTCGAGCCGACGTTGATCTCGCGGGTGCGGCAGCTCGTTCGGAGCGGCAATGGTGCGGCGGCGGTGTCGCTCGTCGAGCGCGCGGGGCACCCAGCGTTGCTCTCTATCGCGCAGGCGACGGCGGATGGTGAAGAGCCGCTCGATCGCGTGGACGCCGTCGTGCTCGACTACGGACCGCCCACGAGGGCGCTTCGCGGGATGGCGACGATCGGCACGTCGCTAGGGCTGCTCGCGGCCATCGCGACCATTCTCGGGAGCGTTTCGTCGACCAGCCGGGGCGCGGCCGCGGCGTTCGAGCGGGCGTTGATGGGGTTCGTGACGGCGATTCCGCTGTGGACCGCGGCGACGATCGCGGGGCAACAGATGCGCAGGGTGCGAAAGTCGCTCGAGCGAATCGGGTTGGCGTTCAGCGGGGAAGAGCTCGACCAAAGGTCCGGGGACGAAGCGGCGTCCGAGCGCGAGCAGCAGACCCCGAAGGACGATGGTGCGCGATCGGACGACGGGTCGGAGCCCGACGGCGATTGACCGAACGAGGTTGTGTCGGTCGTGGACGACGAGGTGCGCAGGGCGGTACGCTCGCCTCTGCGAGTCGAAAGACCGTCCGCCCAGCGAGCGTCGAAAAATCGACGCACGATGGGAACCAACCGTGCTCTGCGTTGTCAGAGGGCAGGTCATTGGTCCTGTTGCGCCCCCAGCGCGGAGCGACGGACGGGCGACAGAGCGACAAGTAGATCGCGCGACTCGAGCGCGGATTCGACGAGCAAACGGAGCGGTAGATGTCGACGCAACAGCAGCCCCCACGAGGAAACAAGCCCGGCGCGATGACCATGGCCATGCAGGCCGTGCAGACCGTGCAAGGGCCGAAGGTGCTCCGCATCGGGATGATTCAGAGCGGCAAGATCGTCGAAGAACGAATCATTCGTTCGCGCGATACGGTGAGCGTCGGCACGACCGAGCGAAACACGTTCACCGTGGTCGGGCCCAAGTTGCCGGGCCACTTCGACCTGTTTCTGATGGTGGGCGGACAGTACAAGCTGAACTTCACCGATGACATGGACGGTCGCGTCGCGTTGGCGGCGGGCGTCAAGTCGCTGAAGGAGCTGCGCGAGACCGGGCAGGCGGCGCGGAGCAACGTTGGGTGGCAGGTTCCGCTCAACGAGCAGTGCCGCGGCAAGGTGTCGATCGGCGACGTTCAGTTCTTGTTTCAGTTCGTCAATCCGCCGCCGCCGCAGCCGAAGCCGCAGCTTCCCGCGGCGATCCGCGCGGGCTGGGTCAAGAACATCGACTGGACGTACAACGCGTGCCTCGCGTTCTTCATGCTCTGCGCGTTCAGCGGGCTCGCGTACGTCGAGTACCTCTATGACCCCGAGATCGAGGACGTGTTCGCGCTCGACTCGCGCATCGTGCAGCTCGCGACGCCGCCAGCGGTGACGGAGCCGGAGCCGGACACCAACCAGGCTCAACAGCCGGATCCCAACCAGAACGCGCAGCCGCAGCAGCAGCAGACGCAGGCACCCACGCGGCAGCCAGCCAGCGCAGGTACCGCTGAGCAGCGCGCGGCGCGCGCGGCGGCGCAGGCGGATCGCGCGTCGCAAGCGGCCGAGCGCGCGGCGAGCGCGGCGTTGAACGCGCTGCAAAACAGCGCGGAGTTTGCGGCGCTCACAGGCGCGACGGACACCGGGCGCGGATCCGCTGCGGATCGACTCGCGCAGGGTGGTCTCATGCAGGGGTCGGTCGACGCCCTCGCGAACACGGGCGGAATCCAAAACGCCGCTGGCGGCGGCGGTCTCCGCCGCGGCGGAATGAGCGCGAGCGCTGGCGGTATCGCTGGCGGTGGCGGACTCGGTGCGGGTCGCGCGGTCGCTGGCGGCGGTGAGAACATCGGCGGCGGCGGCACGGTCGTGGTCGAGCGCCGCATCTCTGGCAACGCGAGCCTCGGCTCGGGCGACGCAGAAGGTGGCGAGGGCACGCTCGACGCGAGCCGCGTGGCCGGCGTGCTTCGCGGACAGCTCGGCGGAATCCGGTCCTGCTACGAGCGCGCGCTTCGCAACAATCCCACGCTGTCGGGCCGCCTCGACCTTCGGTTCACGATTGGGACTTCGGGGCGAGTGACCTCAGCCAACGCGAGCGGGCTCAGCGCGGCGCCCGAAGTTGGCTCCTGCGTCGTCGGCCGTGTGCGTGGCCTGGTGTTTCCGGCGCCCGAAGGCGGATCCGTAGACTTCAGCTTCCCGTTCAACTTTGCTCCGGGTGGTTGACGCAAGTGGGGGGATTCGGGGGACGTGCTCGGGATCGTCGGAGCCACGGACCAGGTGGGGGTGAATACGAGCGCGGGACGCGGCATCTGATCGACGGTGCGGTGGCCTGCGCTGCTGCTTTTGAAGCAAGGAAAGTTCGCGACGAGACACGCATAAGTCACGGTTGAAGGATGGATGTGGCGTTGACACCCACAGCCTCCACTGAGATAGTGCGTCCCCCTAGTGCTCGGTGCATCGCGAGGTGCATCGAGGAGGCTTCGAGATGAGCAAGCGTTCGATCTGGCGATGGGTAGCGATTTCGGCTCTGGTTGTGGGCGGGGTCCGTGTGGGCGTCGCTCGCGCGCAGAGCGCGCCGACGCCCGCCCCGCAAGCGTCGGGCAACGTGAGCGGCACTCGACAGGTGCAGCTGACGCCGTCGCAGCAACTCGCGCAGTCCGAGGCGCTCGTTCCGCGCATTCGCACGGTCCGAACCGGGGTGTCTCGCATGCTCGACAACGCGCAGCGGCAGGGTGACATCATCAAGACCAACTGCCTGAACGACAAGCTCACGCAGATCGACGCGGCGGTTCGCTCGGTGACCGAGCACTTGGATTTGTTGAGGACGGCGGTGTCCGTCAACAACACGATCCAGAGCAACCACGAGTACACGCTCATCAACACCTTTCGTCAGCGAGTTCAGAACCTCCAGGTCGAGGCGAATCAGTGCGTGGGAGAGGATGCGGCGGGCTTCGGAGAGGCGGTGGATCTGAGCGTTCAGGTCAACCCCAACATCCCGCAAGAGGACCTCGACCTCATTCCTGGTGGAACCATCGAGACGTACATCCCGCCGACGCTGAGCCCGGTTCGTTGATCGACGCTGCGTTCGATTGCTTACGAGATGTGTGTTAGGAGCTCGAGACGGATGAGGCGGAGTTCGATCGCGGCAGTTCTCGCGACTGTCGTTGGTGTCGCGGCGACCGACGTGCATGCACAGCAGTGGTTGTCTGATCGATCACTGACGCAGGGCCGCGGGATTCGTGTAGGCAATTTTGAGCTTCACCCAGGCGTGGGCGCAGAGTTCGGGTTCGATTCCAACGCGCTGTATCAGGCCATCGCTGAGCCGGCGCTGCGGCTTCGAATTGCGGGCAGTTTCGGCATTTCGACCTTGGGTCAACAGCGCACGCAGGGTTCCGCCGAGGCTACGAACGTTCCGCGGCAGACTGTGCGCTTCGCAGCCAACGTTGGGGTGTCTTACTCGCACTTCTTTGGCATCGCTGCGCCGACGGCGGTGCGCAGTGCTTCCGACGCGTCCAACCTCGGGCTCAATGCGGGGCTCAGCGTCGGGTGGATGCCGAGCAACGTGTTTACGCTCAACTTCGCAAACACGTTTTCTCGCGTGGTAACTTCGGGCAGCTCTTCGTGTTCAATCGTTGGCAGAACGTGGCCGCGCTTGGATTCACGGTGACGCCAGGTGGCGGATCGTTCGAGTTCAAAGCGAACTACACCAACTCGTTGTTCTTCTTCATCGAGCCCGGCTTCGAGGGCTACAACAACATGGCCAACGACATCAATTTGCAGATGCGTTGGCGGTTTCTGCCGAAAACTTCCATCTCGTTCTCTGGCGGCGCGACGCCGAGCTTTTTCTTCAACCCCTCGAGCATCGCCTCGAATCTGTCGACCGCCGTCCCCGTCAACGCGCGGTTGGGCTTGACCGGCTTGATCACTGAGAAGATCGCGTTTTCGATCTTCGGTGGCTACGGCGCGACCTACTTCTTCAGCGGCGACAACGTCGAGACGTTCGTTGGCAATGCAGAGGTTCGGTTCATCACCGGACCCAACATGTCCGTGCGCTTGGGCCTCTTGCGCGACATCATCCCGTCGTTCATCGGCAACTACATGATCCGCAACAACCTCTTCGTGAACGTGAGCCACAGCTTTGCTGGTCGGTTCTTGCTCTCGGGAGAGGCTAGCGCGGGTGTCGCTCAGCTCGGCTACGCGTCGGCGGTCGGCGGCGCGCCAGCGGCGCTCGTTTCGGGCGCTGCGGTGGATCCCAACACGGGTCGCATGACGGGCTTCAGAGTGCTCACCCAGCTCTTCGGCGAGTACCGCTTCACGGACTATCTCGGGCTCAACACGACGCTGGCGTTTACGGGCAACTTCATCGACGCCCAGATTGGCTCTGGGGGTATGTCCGTGGGGCAGCTCAACTGGCTGAAGTTCGAGGCGTTTCTCGGCCTTCGCGTGAACTGGTGACCGGGACCGAGCATCGTACGGCTCGCCTGTGTTGAACTCGAAGTCCACACGTCGGATGGCCGTCATCGCGGCGCTGTTCTTCGCGAGCGCATCGCTCGGCGCGATGTGCGGCGGGATAGGGCGCTTCGATCCGCCACCGCCACCGCCGGACAACAACTCCCTGGGGATCGGCGACATATTTCAGGTGCGTGTATTCAACGAGCCTGATCTCTCGCAGGAGTATCGGATCGCGCCAGACGGCACGATCGATTTTCCGTACCTCAGCCGCATTCGGGTCGCGGGCCTCGAGCCGTCGCAGGTCGCCGATCGCATTCAGAGCGAGCTTCGGGACCGGCGCATCCTGACGGCGCCGCAAGTGAGCGTGTTCGTCCGCGAGGTGAGCTCGCGCAAGATCGACGTGGTGGGGCAGGTCGCGCGACCGGGATCGCTGACGTTTTCGCCGAGCATGACGATCGTGCAGGCGATCTCCGGGGCCGGAGGTTTCACGCCGCTCGCCAACCGCGATCGCGTCTTGCTCACGCGAACGTACGCGGGCACGCGACGGACGTTTGTGATCCCCGTCCAGAGCATCATCGAGGGGCGCTTCGCGAACGTCGTCGTCGCGCCCGGCGACGTGATCAACGTCGCCGAGAACCCGCTGTAGTCGCTGCTCGAAAATCGTTCGGTCGGATTGGGCGCTTCGAGCTCGGGGTCGAAACGCGCTATCATTTACGGCACGAGCAGCGGCGCCTGCGTTGAAAAAGTGTGCGTCGCGCGACACCTCACTTTGAACAAACTAGGAGACAGCGACCGTGCGCCGACGATTTGCAGCCCTCGGGGCGATCATGCTTGCCGCGACTTTGTCCGTCGCCGTGCCGCGCGAGGCGCAGGCGACGGTGGTCGTCCCGCTCTCGCGCGAGGAGCTCGCTGCGCAGTCGGACTTCGTCGTCCGCGCGACGGTGCTGTCGCGGCGTAGCGCGTGGAACGACGACCACACGCAGATCATGTCGTGGACGCGCGTGCGCGTGAGCGAGTACCTCAAGGGAGGCGGGGCGCAGGAGCTCGTGATCCGTCAGATCGGCGGCGAGGTCGACGGCATCGCGAGCGCGATTCCTGGCGACGGTCGGCTCGTCGTGGGGCAGCACGCGGTGCTGTTTCTACGAAGGGGCGAGGGCGTGGTGTTTCTCACAGCGCTCGCGCAGTCGGTGTTCTATGTGGCGATGACGCCCGAGGGGGCGCCCGTGGTTCGTCGCGAGCTCGGCGGCCTCACGTTTGCTCGGTGGGTCAACGGAAGGATGACCGCGTTCGAGCCGCCCGCAGAGGCCGCAGAGGGACTCGATCTGTTCGTTCGCGGGCTGCGAGTGATCGTCGCCACGACCAACGCCGGGAGGGCGCGATGAGCTTCGGTCGTTCGAAGGTGTCGAGTCGCTCGACGGTCGCCCTCGCGTTCGCGTGTGTGGCGCTTGCGCAATCTGCCTCGGGCTACACGCCCAGCGCGTCGCGGTGGAACCCCGCGAGCCTCCCCATCGGCTACCGAATCAACGCTGCGAGCGCTCCAGCGGCGCTCGGCGCAGCGGCGGCGGTGAGCACCGTTGAAGCGGGCTTTGCGACGTGGGCGGCGCCCGCGTGCACGACGTGGCGAACGCGCAACGAAGGCTCGACTGCGGTGACCCGCGCGCGCAGCGGAGACAGCGAGCGGAGCGTGTTGTGGATCTCTGGGACGTGGCCCAGCGAGCTCGGCTCGCCGAGCAGCGTGATCGGCGTGACGACGCCGGTGTGGCGCTCGGGCGGATTCTTCATCGACGCGGATATTCAGTTCAACGCCGTGGGTTTTCGCTGGGGGGATGGCACCGGCGGCACCGTCGACACGCAGTCGATCGCCGTGCACGAAGAGGGACACTTCCTCGGGCTGGATCATACGAACGTGCGCGGCTCGATCATGCTCGCGAGCTACTCGGGCGGTCAGGTCCGCAACCTGAGCTCCGACGATCAGGCCGGCGTGTGCTTCTTGTATCCGTCCGGCACGATGCCTCCGAGTGATGGCGGCGTGATGCCGCCGGCGGATTCGGGGGTCACTCCCGGCGGCGGCGGCGGCGTGGGCGCGGTGTGCAACATGACGACGCCGTGCGGCGCGGGAAACCGCTGCGTCTGCCGCGCGGCGAACGACTGCTTCTGCTCTCGAGGCTGCTCGAGCTCGAGCCCGTGTCCGAGCGGCTTTCAGTGCGCGAACACGAGCATCGGACCGCTGTGCGTTCCGGGCGGCGGCGGCACGATGATGGGCATGGGCGGCACGGGCGATCCGTGCACCACGCCCGATCAGTGCGGCACGGGGTTGTGCGTTCGGGGCCCTTCGGGCACGGCGTTTTGCTCGCAGGCGTGCACCGACGATTGCTCGTGCCCGACGAACTTCTCTTGCTTCATGACGTCGATGGCGGGTCTCAGCGTGTGCGGACCTGGCACGAACACGTGCTCGCCGACGGACGGCGGCGTGACGGAGCAGGACTCGGGCGTCACCGAACCTGCGATGGATTCGGGCGCGACGGCGGACGGAGGAGCGTCGGGTGACGGCGGTCGCGTGGTTCCGACGGAGTCTGGCGGCTGCAAATGCTCGACGCCCGGCTCGACGCGATCGAACGCGGGTTCGTGGGCGATCGTCGGCCTCGCGCTCGGCCTCGCGGCGATCCGTCGTCGTCGTCGCTGATCGAGGGCCGCTCGAGTCGTCGAGTCGTCGCGGATACTCGAATTGAAGCACCTCTTTTCGAGAGGCGCTTCGATGACAACCGCACCTGGAGGGGTTAGCTGCGGTTGTAGTTTTCGGTCTCGAGCAGGATCACGTTGGTCCTGCTGCGCGACTCACCGACGGACGTGACGTACACCGCGGGGCGGTCCTGCACGGGGCAGACCTTCTCGCACGCGCCGCAGCCGATGCAGAGCTTGGGGTCGACGTGCGGCCGCTGCACGTGGACGGTCCGACCTTCGCGCCCAGGAACATCGAGCTCCTCGACCCAGATCGCCTTCGGCGAGGTCGGGCAGAACTCTTCGCACACGATGCAGGGCGTCGCCATGGACCACGGCAGACAGCGGCCCTGGTCGTAGAACGCGGTTCCGATGGAGATGTGAGGGACGTTGCGCTGGCGGTTGCCGAGCTTCTGCTCTTCGGTGATCTTCTGGATCGCGCCGGTCGGGCAGACTTGTCCGCAGAGCACGCAGGTCGGTTCGCAGTAACCGATGCGCGGAATCAAGATGGGAGTCCACAGCCCTTCGATGCCGGCCTCGAGGAAGGTGGGGTGCAGGGCGTTGTTGGGGCAGACCTTCATGCACTCGGCGCAGCGAATGCAGCGCTCGAGGAAGTCTCGCTCCGCCACGGAGCCGGGCGGCCGAATGAGCCGGTCGTAGTAATTGGCGTCGAGCGTGTCGCTCGTGCGCAAGACGGGCAGCGCGCACACGCCGGCGAGCGCGGACACGAGGGTCTTGCGGCGATCGAGCTGCGGCGCGGTGCGCGCGGACTGCCGGTTGGGCATGAAGCGAAACTTGATCACGTCCTCGGGGCACGAGACCTCGCAGTTCATGCACATGTGGCACTCGTCCTGGCGCCACTTCACTCCGCCCTGCGGGCTGTCGGCGCCCTGGCAGTGCACGATGCAGAGGTTGCAGTCGGTGCACTTGGAGTGGTCTTTCTCCATGCCGAACACGGCGTGTTTGGCGATGACTCCGAGCGTCGCGCCGAGGGGACAGAGCGCGCGGCACCAGAACCGAGGGATCCAGCGGTTGGCGAGGATCACGACGAACAAGAGCGCGCCGATGACCCACGTCTGGTGAAAGAAGTACTGCCTGGGCTGCAGCACGGTCGCGACGAGCACGTCGCGCGTCGAGTCTGTGGCCTGCTGCAAGATGCGCAGGTTGCCGGAGGAGACCGTGTCGAGGCCGCGGCCGGTGACGTAGTTGAAGAACGGCAGTACGCCGAGCCCGATGGAGCGAACGGCGATGCAAATCGGGTCGAAGAGGCCGCCGATCGCGCTGCCGCAGGCGGCCATCACGAGAAAGACCAGCAAGAGGTAGTACTTGATGTTCTGGTACGGGCGGGTCTTGTTGGCCTCGACGCGTCGGCCGCCGGTGGTCGCGCCTTTGGGGTTGGGCACGAGCCACGCAAAGAAGTGATGAAGCGTCCCGAAGGGGCAGATCCAACCGCAGAACACGCGGCCGAACAGGAGCGTGAGCGCGACGAGCCCGACGCTCCACCACAGCGAGCGATACACCGTGTGCGTCGAGAGCAAGGTCATCAGCGATACGAACGGGTCGGCGAGCAGAAAGCCCTCGACGGGGTAGGGCATGCGGATCGTCGCTCCGCCGGAGAAGCCTCCGCGAAACTCCGTGCGCACGAGCAAGAACATGAAGAGCGCGAAGAAGCCCGCTTGCGAGAGCCTTCGCCCGTTGCGGAGCCACGCGATGATCTTGCGCGGGGGAATTCCGCTGCCGGGGATCTTCTTCTTGGCGAAGAACTTCGTCTTCATCCGCTGAAGAAAGGACGGGGCAGCGGGCTTTGAATTCGTGGGTGTCTTCGCGGGCGCGCTCGCAGCGCTCTCTGCGGCACCGTCGGCGACCATCGCCGCTGCGAGGGCAGGGGCCTTCGTTCGTCCTGCGGGCGCTGGCGAGGCCACTCCGCCTCGGTCGTCGCCTCGCTTCGGGCCAGCGGACTTCGCGCGTGGCGGCGCGGCCGATGGTGCGTCGGTGATCGTCTCATCGAGGGGATTTACGGGCCCGATCGAGCCGAGCCAGGGGATGGGGCGTGGCAGAGAAGCGCTCATGCGAGGACCACCTGAGGGGCGTCGAGCAACGACTGCGCGAGCATGAACGCTGCGTCGGCGGGAGCCATGTGTGCCGGGATCGCGAGGTCGTGCGTCGCCTCGCGTCCGTCGCGATACATCGCGTGTTCGCGGGGACGGAGCGTGCGCCAATCGGCCGTTCCGATTCCGCGCTCTTGCGCCATGCGAAGGTAGGGGAGGTTCTCTGGTCGCTGACCGATGAGCGTGCAGCCGAAGGCGTCGGCGGCGACCTGATCGGTGGTGGCGATGACCGTGTCCATCCGTCGCGTGTCGTCGACGTTGCCGCCCTGCGGTCCGTTGCGGAGCAGCACTCGAACGGCGTCGACGATGGTGAGCGTCGGTCGCATGAACGTGGCGAGGTCCGCGACGCTCACGTCGATGGACTGGTGCAAGCGATTGCGACGCCCGCCGAGGACGCCGTACCAGTTCTTCATCGCGGCCGTGTACTTCGCGAGGTTGTGGTGCTTGGCGACGGGGAGGTTGATGACCTTGTCGGCCTCGACGAGCGTCCGATAGACCGGCCATTCGTCGAGGATTTCTCCTCGCAGCCGCATCGTGCGAAAGCGGTGGTCCGCGGGCAGCACCACGCGCGCTCCTGCTCGGTGGGCGCGCGTCCAGATGCCCGAGCGCTGAAAGCAGCGCGCGGGGTCATTGCAGCTCGCGTCGGTGACGATGACGTCGCTCGCGCCTGCCTCTTTGACCATCGTGACGACGGCGGCGACGAGCTCGGGGTTGGTGTTGGCGGCTTGAATTGCTGTGCGGTCCCAGCCGATGTTCGGCTTGATCACCACGCGGTCTCCGCGCGAGATGAAGCGCTGCATTCCGCCGAGCGCGGCCATCGCGCGCTGCACGAGCTGGGTGGGCGAGCCGGTCTCGGGCTCAGCGTGCGCGACGGCGAAGTCGCTGGGTCCGGGGCCGACCTGACCTCGAAAATCACGGACCTCTCGGCGTCCGTTGGACGCGCGAGATTGCCAGCCGCCCTGGTCGTAGAAGCGCCTCGCGACGAGCGCGCTCGCGCCGAGGACAGCGAGCGCGGAGCCGCTGCGGGTCAGCAGTTCTCTGCGCGTCGGGCGATTGCGTTCGGCCATAATTGAAGCGGCAGTGTACGTACGTTGGCGCTCTGCGCCAAAGCTCTTGGCGCCGCACTCAGAGGGCCAGCAGGTACGTCGAAGCGAATGAGCGGCTTTACCGCATGGTGTCCTTCGCGGAGGGATCGGCTCAGCGGCGCGGCTGCGAGCGATCGAGCTGCGCGATCGCGGCCGTCGTGAGCGCTGCCCGGTCGAGCGTGGGGGGCGCGGGGTCGATTCCGCTGCTCGTCGCGATCACGATGGCTCGATCGCGGCGCGTGACGACGGACTCTCCGTGGGTCGGGAGGGTCACGGCGAAGGCTTCGTCGGCGGTGGTTCCTGCGATCGCGGCGCTTCCGCGAAGGCGATAGCGATTGGCGATCGCGCGCGCGGCGTCGGCGCTATCGGCGACGAGGGCGGCGACTCGGTAGCGCTTCTGATCGCTCGAGCGATACCAACCAACCCAACCAGGCCCCGAGCTCTCGACGTCGAGCACCGAGTTGCTGACGTACGTGCCTCCTCCCCACACGAGGCCTTCGGTGACGAGCGGCGACGCGGGGGGCGCGCTCTCGCCGGGGATCTGTTGCGCCGCAGCGCGAGCGAGCGCGGGGAGCGCGTCGCGGGCCGCGGCGAAGAGCTGAGCCTCGTTGGAGTCTTCGCTTTCGTCGGCGAGATCGACTTGCACGAGGAAGGTTCCCTTGACGAACACGAGCTGCGTTCGTCCCTGGAATCCTGCGGCGCCGATGGACACCGCCTGGCTCTCGAGCGTCGATGGATCGCGTCCCGAAGCGACGTGCATCGAGTAGCGACCGAAGGCTCCGAGCGCTGCGTCGAACTCGTAGATCGACACCGTGGCGACCAGGCGAGTGCCGGGCTTGCGATAGTCGGTCTTGGCGTAGTCGCGGACGTTGTAGTTCTGGTAGCTGACAGCGTCGCCGTCGATCTGCTGAAACAAGTTCTGCGCGGTCGAGTGGATCACGCTTCCAGACTGGCGAAACCCAGCGATTTCTCCGCGCGGAAGGACGCGACCCGCCGCGCGAAACTCCGCGGCGTTGGCGCCAGGCGCGACGTCGTTGCCCGAAGGCGGGGCGTTGGCCGCGGCGCTGTCGGCGTTGGCCGCGGAGGTGTTGCCGCGAGGCGGCTCTTGCGTCGAAGGCGGTGTCGCGGATTCGGGCGGTGTACGCTTGCAGCTCGCAACAGTGAGCATGAGCGTGAACGAGAGCGTGCGGACCGTGGTCATGAGCGGTAGGGATGGGTGTTATTCGCACTGTGCTTGTGGGGCAAGGCCGGTCGTACCCAAGCGTCACCGGGAGCCGTCAGGTGTGAAACGGTTGCGGACCTCCGCAAGCAGGTGCTGTGGGTGGGGGTGGACCCGGCGCGCAATTCGCAGCAAAGCGCTGGACGCACCGGGGCACGGTCGTTGCACTATGTCTTGGGCTGTGAAGAAGCGCGACGTCGACCCTAGCTGCCGAGCGGCCCGAGCCGCGGGGCTGGCCGCGCCTGCTCGGCGCGAGCGTCGGGTCCGCGCGGGCTTCACGCTGATCGAGCTGATGGTGGTCGTGGCGATCATCGGGATCGCGATGGCGACCGCGCTGCCGTCGATGCAGCAGGCGATGCGAGACAGCAGGACGCAGCGAGCGGCCGTCACGTTCATCAACGATTTTCGCGAGGCGCGAAGCCGCGCGACGATGCGAGGGCGCGCTCACATCTTGAAGGTCGAGATCCTCGCTGGATTTGCGCGGGTCGAGATCATCGAAGGGGACACGAACAGCTGTCGGCTGTCGAACTGGAACGTTCCACCGTCGCGCTCGATCTACCTCGAGCGCGACTGGGGCGACCCGGCGACGCGCACGTCGGAGATGACGTTTACCGCGCTTGCGCCTGCGGGAAACTACATGGAGTACTGCTTCACGCCGATCGGAAAGATGTTCTTTCGCACGACGCCGGGCGGGACGTTCTTCGGGGACGGATCGTTTGGTGTGGCCACGGGAACGGGCGGCTTCGTCTACACCGTGGGCAACAACATCGTGACCGCGACGGTGACGCGGCGCGTGTTTGTTCCGTTGGGCGGCGTCGCGAGGTTGGCACCATGAGCGCGCGTCGAGGCTATACGCTGGTCGAAGTGATGGTGGCCATCGCGGTGATGTCCATCGGCGTCACCGGCATTCTGTCGATGCAAAACGCCGCCGTGCTCGCCAATCGACGCGCGCAGGAGTTCACCGTCGCCACGACGCTCGCGCGCAAGTGGCAAGAGATTCTCCGCACCGACGCCCTCTCGTGGAACAGGCCGTCGCAGCGCGACATCACCCAGGACATCGGCTCCGATACGCGTCACCTCTGCTCGCTCACCGGCTGTGGGGGCGGCGCGGCGCGAGTGGATCAGTGGTTCGTTCCCACGGCGATGTTGCCCAACGAGTCGGCGGCGTTCGACCACTGGGGACGCGAGGTCGCGCTCGGCGCGCCCGAGGCGAAATACTGCGTCAATCTCCGGCTGAACTGGCTGCGTCAGCCGTCGCTCAACCCGATCGATCAGGGCATCATCCGCGCCGAAGTTCGCGTGTGGTGGTACGCCGAAGGCGCCAGCCGCGAGCCGCTCTACGCGAACTGCGGGACGGGCGCCGGGCTCGATGCGATCGGTCGAGACATCTCTCGCGTCCACTCGGTGCTCGACGTCGCGACAGTCTGGGGGTTGCAACAGTGATCGCCCCGAAGCCGCGAAAGAACCGCCGGGATCGTCGCGCGTCGCGCCGAGCGTTCACGCTCATCGAGGTCCTCGTCGCCATGGGGCTGACGGGCGTCGTCGCGATGGGGCTGTACACGCTCTCGCGCGTCGCCGCGCAGACGTTTCAACAGCAGCAGCGCGTGTCGGAGATCCAGCTGCGATTGCGCTCGGCGATGGAGTCGCTTCGGTCGGACATCGCGCGCGCTGGCTTTCACGGGACGCCCAACTCGGCGACGGACGTGCAGGTGTGCCCTCGTCCGATCCCAGCGATTCAAGCGGTCTCGGTCGAGCGTGACCTGCCGAACCCGACGACGCTCGCCCCAGAAAACCGCTTCATCGAGCCTGTGCGGCTGCAGTTGATGGGCAACCTCGCGTCGACCGACGAGTACAAGATCGGCGCCGTGGTGCTCAATCGCGTGCGCCTCCAGCATCGCTGGGACGAGTGGGAGCGCGTCCGTTCTGCGCAGGACATGGAGCGGATCTTTCCCGCGGGCCGCCTCGTGCGCATCCGCGGGCTCGACGGCTCGATGCAGTTCGGAACCGTCGCCAGCACCGACTATCGCGACGCGCGCCAACCGATCACGAACATGCCGTCGGTCGACCTCGCGCAGCCGGTCACGATCAACAACGGGACGACGTCGGGGTGCGGCCTCAACTCGTCGATCGGCTGGCTCGCGCCGATTTCGATCGTCGAATATCGAATCATGAACTCCGCGGCCTTCGCGCCCAACGCCAACGTTGGCAGCCCGCAGTTCGTCGACGGAAAGACGGACCTGGTGCGCCGCGAGCTGCGCCGCGTCGCTGGCGCGCTGCAGCCCGTCGGCGGCTCGGAGGTCGTCGTCGCAGAATACGCCGTGGATTTCGCGATCGGCGCGGTCTTCGACGAGGGCGCCGCGGCCGCCAACGAGCCCCGCACCGTGCGCTACGGCTACAACGACCCCGTCGTGTTTCAGCGGTTGATTCCGCCGACGATGGGCGCGTCGCAAGCGCATCGTCTGAGGGCGCTCACCTTTCGACTCTCGGTCCGCGATCGCACGCAGGACGCGGAGTTTGGCTGGACGCAGCGCGCCGCGGCGACCGACCCGCTCACGCGCTTTCGTGTGAGCGGGCTGCTCGCGGGCTCGGCGCGCGTTCGCACGGCTGCCGGCGAGGTGTCGCTGGTCAACATTTCGAGTCGCAACCTTCGCTAAGAGGACACCGCAGTGACGCACGGCAATCGACGCAACAGCAGAGCTTCCGCAGCGCGCGGCGCGGCGAAGAAGCGTCGTGCCGCGCGGCGCAGGTCGCGCCCGGGCATGGCGATGCTGCTGGTGATGTTGCTCATCGTGATGGTGTCCGCGGCGGGTGTCTTTGCGGCCAAGAGCGCGTCGATGGACGTGCGTTCGGCCGGGTACGTGCGGCAGGCCGCGCAGACCGAGTACGTGAGCGAGACCGGGCTCATGATGCCGATCACCGAGATGCGCCGAAACTGCACGGGCTACCTCGGTCTAATGTTGCGCGGCCAGCGCACGGCGATGGGCGCGCCCGACGCGTGGCTCGAAGAGCACAGGCTCCGATGGCGCTTCGGCATCGCGGACATGCAGCGCCCGCTGCCGGGCGGAGGAACGCAGCCGCCCGTGTATCGCGCGCCGACGGGAGCCGGCATGAGCCGCAATCCGGGCTCGTTTGGAATCGGTCTCACCGAGGCGTCCTTCGATACGCAGGTGACCTCGCTCGGCCGTGTCCCCGCGACGCTCTACGGCTTCTCGGTGGACAGCAGGCTGAACATGGTCGCGTTCTTGTTCGAGTCTCGTGGTCGCGTGCAGTTGAACGGCGTTACACACATTTCTGAGCCAGGCGCGGGAACGATTCCGTCGCGGGCAGTCGCGGTTGTTCCGTGCGAGCTGTGAGGAGAGAGACGATGGCGATCCGAAGGTTCGGAGCTGGATTCGGGGCGATCACCGCGGCGTTGGTTGCGATGGCTCCCGCCGCGGCCCAAGCGCAGTCGGACGTGCGTCTGATTCGGCCGAACGTGCTCGTCTTGCTCGACATCTCGGGCTCGATGGAGTGGCGCAACGGCGTGCAGAACGATCAGTGCTTCGGCGGCGACGGCGGCTCGTGCAACCGCTGCGTCTTGCCGGGCGGCACCGAAGTACCGCAGTGCTCGCCGCTCTGCCCTGCGGATCAGCAGCGCAATCGATGGGTCACGGCCGTCGAAGTGCTCACGGGCGACATCCAGAACTACACGTGCCGCGAGCGCAATCGCGATAACGCCGCGACGTTCGACTACGACTACAACTACGTGATCCCGTATCACGAGCCGCTCTCGAACGGCGTTCCACTCTCTGCGGCGGGCGCGGCTCAGGCCACAAACGGGCTCCTCGACACGTACATCGAGCGGCTTCGCTTCGGGTTCATGACGTTCGACAACGACTACTGCAACGGCCTGACCTCGGGCTACGGGCAGTTCTCGTACGCGCAAGATCGTCAGTATCGCGCGCGTGGGTGCATGGACTCGCCCGTGACGCTCAACATCGGCGGCCGGCGGCCCTCGACCAGCCTCTCGAGCGATCCAGTGGCGGGAGGGCTCATCTCCGTGGGCGCGCCGGACGCGGACGTCGCGCAGATGGCGCAGATCAATGCGAGAATCCAGGCGTCGATCACGGGCTATCGAGACCCGATGTCCGGCGCGACGATCCCCGCCATCCGTCCCTTCGGCGGAACGCCGACGGCCGCGCTGCTCGAAGACGCGAACTACTACTGGAACACTCACCCGGACGTGAAGCCGCCGAGCAACGCGGGCGGTATGGTGACGGGTGATCCGTATTTCAACTGCCGGCCGCGCTACAACATCCTGATCACCGACGGGAAGCCGAACATGGATTTCGGCATCAGCGATCCGTCGGGACCGGTCTGCGACGAGGCTGCTGGGTACTGCCCGTATCAGCGCCCGACGCTGACGGCGATGCAGATGGCTGCGACCGGCGCGGGCGCTCCCAACGTCAAGACGTGGGTCGTCGCGTTCAACGCGATGGACGCGGCGACGGTCTCGACGCTGGACGCGATCGCCGCGGCGGGCTCTGGGCGGCTGCTCACCGCGAACAATTCGGCGTCGTTGCGCAGCGCGCTCGACACTGCGTTCTCGACCTTCTCTGCCGGAACGACGACGCGGACGAGCCCGGCGTTTGGCAACTCTGCGGCCGGCGCGGGCGTCGCGGCGAGCTATCAGTTCAACTCGTCGTTCGCGATTCAAGCGGGCGCGCCCTGGGAGGGTGTGCTCGAGCGCCGACGCTCGGTGTGTGAGGGCTCGCCGCCTTCGCCGGTCGAGAAGCCCTTCGATCCGACGCAGGATGACTTCGGCGCGCTGCTTCAGTTCTCCCAGCGCAACGCAGGGGCGCGCGGATGGGGCATTCGGCAGCTCTGGTCGTACTTGCCTTCGGCGCTCAACACGCCAGCGAGCCTTCGAACGACGATCTCGGCCAACGTGTTCGGCGCGCTTCGCTCGACCCTCGACTCGACGGTCCCGGCGACGCTGGTGGGCGCGGCGAACGGCACGATTCGCGACGCGACCTTCGCGTGGCTGCGCGGCGACATCGGCACGATCCGCGAGACCAAGCCGCTCGGCGACATCTTTCACTCGAACCCGCTCATCGTCGGCGCGCCGACGGTGTCTCTGCCCGATCAGTCGTACGCGCAGTTTCGTGCGCGTCCGCTGCCCGCAGTGGGCGCGAGGCGCAACCCGGTCACCGTCGGCACGCGCGAGACCATGCTCTATGTGGGCTCGAACGACGGCATCATGCACGGCTTCAACGCGGACACGGGCGAAGAGGTGTGGGGGTTTGTTCCGCCGATGCTCGTGCCGACGCTCGCGCAGCGAGTTCCTTCGGCGCGCTTGATGGGCGTCGACGGAAGCGCCGTCACGCGCGACGTGGTCTTCGAGCGATCCGTTGGTACGCCCGCGCAAGGCTCCGACTGGAACTCGGTGCTGCTGTTTGGGCTCCGCGACGGCGGCGGCGGGTACATCGCGTTGAACGTCAGCGACCCGTATCGCCCCGCGTTCATGTGGCAGTTCACGGACAGCGATATTCGTGCGTCCTATGGCACTCCGCTGATCACGACCATTCGAACGACGTGGCCATCGGGAATGCTCACCGAGCGCGCGGTGGCGCTCTTGCCGGGCGGCTCTGCACCGGCGTCGGTCGCTTGCGGCGCTGCCGCGAACCCGCGCCCGCCTGCGACGCGAAACAGCGTTCGCTTCACGGGCGCCGATGGCAGGCCGCGTAGCTCGACGCGCTGCTGGGACGGGACGTTCGGCGAGTTCGTCTACGTCGTCGACCTGAGGACCGGGCAGCTCATCCGCAAGATGGGCACGGGCCCTGGCGGCATGACCGCGACGGGTTCGCCGATCACGGGCTCGTTTGCTGGCTACCTCGCGGGTGACGGGACGGTGACGTCTCGCGCGTACGTCGGCGATGCGGACGGCGGGCTCTGGCGCCTCGACTTGTCGCAGGCCAATCCAGCGGCGTGGAGCTTCGACCTCGCGTACGACCTGTTCTGGGACGCGGCGTACAACCAGGGCCAGCCGATCGTCGCGCCGCCGATCCTCACGGTCGATCGCAACGGCGACCTGCTCATCGGCGTGGGCTCGGGCGACCCTGACCTGCTCGAGGGCTTCGACCGCAACCGCATCGCGATGATCCGCGAGCGCGACCCGCTCCCCGAGGACCCCACAAATCAAGTGGACATCGGCGCGCAGTGGATGCTCCGCGATCACGCGGACGTCACGCGCGGGTTGTCGCCGGGCGAGCGGCTCACCGGCCCGATGTCGCTGTTCAACGGCGTGCTGTACTTCGGGACGTTTGTTCCGGCGAACAGCACTGACGCGTGCCAGCTCGGCTACTCGCGGCTGTGGGGCGTCGATCAGGTCGAGACCGACCTCGGCGCGCCGCCGGGAGCGACCGCGATTCCGCGAGGCCGATTGGACATCGACGGCGACACATCGACGACGATGGACATCGTCCGCGTGACCCGCGACCTCAGCGGCAACGGAACGCTCGACGACGACGTCAACAGCGTCCTGTTTGGCGTCGGGATCGTGCGTCGACCCTCGTGCCCCAACGTGCAGACGACGACCGACGACTTCTTCGGCGGCACGAGGCAGTTCGTCTCGGGCATGGAGGGCGGCGACTACCGCCTCGTCATCCAGACCGGCCGCGGCGGAACGCCCGGCGCAGCCGGCGCGCAGCGGACCAACGTCGTTTCGCGTCGCCTCGCGTCGCCGCAGCTCGAAGTGCGCCTCGACGGCTGGGCGACGGTGTTCGAGTGAGCGCGCTGGGTTGCTAGCTTTTGCGCGATCGCGAGCGATTCGGTGTAGACCGTCGAGCAGCGGACCGGCGCCTTCGGTCGCCGACCTGCTCGGACGCGGGCCTGTTGAAAACATGTGTCATCTCGACTCGCGTGCATTCTTCCCAACCCGAGCTCCGCTGTAGAGTGATCGATCGATGAGCACCGCAACGCCGACGCCACAACGACGAAGCGCGCGGAGAGACGGCGTGGCGACCACGGTGGCGGCGGTCACGGTCGCGATTGTGTCGTGCGCGGGCTGTTCGCGAAGGCCACCGGCGCCCGCGGACGCCGGGTTGTCAGCGATCGAGACGACGGGCGACGCGGGGGTCGTGGATGACGTCGTCGCGCTCGATCCGATGGACCTGGTTCCCGGCTCGATCCGCGCGTTCGGGCTAGTGATGCCGATCGGAACGTCCGAGCACCTCTCGGATCCGTCGATGAAGATGTTCTACGTGTCGGCGCCGATGAGTCGCGTGATGCGCTATCTGCAGCGTCGGCTGACGATCACGGACGGCGACATTCGGCCGCTCGGCGCGCTCATTCGGCGCGCGCGCGTGAAGTTCACTCCCCCAGGGCAAGCGCTCTTCGTGGACGTGGGGCTGCGGGACGAGGGCGATCGCACGTTCGTTACGCTGTGGAATCGCCCTGCGCTTCCGCCGGGCCCGCCCGTGGGGACGGGCGAGTCGTTGCGCATGGCGGGCTTCGATCCCGACAGCGGACGGCCGCTCATCGGCAACCATCACTGAGCGGACTTCATCCAACCGCGCGGTGTATAAGCGCGCGCTCGGTTGGTTGCATTGTCCGACGGACCCGACTCTTCGCCGCTCTCGGTGCCCTCTTTTCGCAAGTACCTGGCGGCGCGCTGGCTCGGGTCGGTCTCGGTGCAGATGATCTCTGTCGCCGTCGGCGTCCAGGTGTATTCGGCCACGGGGCGGACGCAGGACCTGGCGATGGTGGGGCTGGTTCAGTTCGTTCCGATGTTGCTGTGCGTGCTGCCTGCGGGACGCGCCGCGGACACGTGGGACGGCAGGAGCATCGCTCTGTGGTGCGACGTCGCGTTTGCGCTCTGCGCTGCGGTGCTCGTCGCCTGCGCCGAGCTCGGTCGCGGCGCCATCACGTGGGTGTATCTCGCGCTCGCGCTGCTCGGGGTAGGGCGATCGTTTTATGGCCCCGCGGTCTCTTCGCTGTTGCCGCGGATCGTCGGGCCCGAGCGGCTCTCGCGCGGCGTCGCGATGCAGGCTGGCGCGTGGCAGACCGCTGCGATCGGCGGTCCTGCGCTGACGGGGCTCTTGCTCGTGGGATCGACGCCTCGGCGCGTGTACATGGTCGCGCTCGTCGGGCTGATCGTCGCGCTGTTGCTCATGGCATGGCTTCGCCTCGATCGCTCGGTCGAGCCCGTGCGCCGCGAGCTCGATGGAGGAGGGCGCGGTCGCGGCGCGCTCGAAGGGCTGCGCTTCGTCTTTGGGCACGACCTGCTCTTGTCGGTGCTCGCGCTCGATTTTCTCGCGGTGTTTCTCGGCGGAGCGACGGCGCTGATCCCGGTGATCGTGAAGGACGAGCTGCGGATGGGCGCGGACGTGGTCGGGTGGCTTCGCGCGGCGCCTGCGATCGGCGCCGCGGTTGTTTCGCTCTGGCTCTCGCGCAATCCCATTCGCGCGAAGGCTGGGAAAAAGCTGCTCGTCTCCGTCGCGGTCTTTGGCGCTGGCACGATCGTGTTCGGTCTATCGAAGAGCGTGTGGCTCTCGGCGCTGGCGCTGCTCGTGATCGGCGCCGCGGACACGATCTCCGTCGTGGTGCGCGGGACGCTCGTGCAGCACGCGACGCCGCCGTCGATGCGCGGGCGCGTGAGCGCGGTGAACCAGCTCTTCGTGAGCGCGTCGAACGAGCTCGGCGAGTTCGAGTCAGGGATGCTCGCGACGTACTTCGGCGCGGTGCGCGCGGTGGTGATCGGCGGCGTCGGGACGGTCGTGGTCGTCGCGGGGACGGCCGCTCGATTTCGTGTGCTTCGAGAGCTCGAGCGCGTCGAAGACAGCGCGCCGCATCAAGGGTAGTCGACGACGAACTCGCGCGACGCGAAGGCGCGGCGGCCGGTGCCAGCCTCTTCGACGGTGACCTCCCAGCGGACCGAGCGCGCCATGACCTCGGTCGCGTTGCGGATCTGCGTGAAGATCACGAGCTCGGCGGACGAGCTCTCCCAGCGGTCGCCGCTGCGAACGAGACCCGCGCGTTCGCGGCGGCGAATCACGTCGGTCGGATCGTTGTAGACGCGACCCGACACGGTGTCGACCACGCGAAACTGCATCGAGACGTCTGGCGCAAAGCCCGCGAAGCGCACGCGGCCGAGCGCGTGGTAGCCGCCTTGAGGCCCGAAGATCAGCTTCACGTGCGCCCCGGACGCAGCGATATCTTCCCACGCGATCATGCCCGAGCCGAGCTCGAGCGGGATCCGCACGAAGCCCGCGGCGTCGATGGGATAGCTGGCGTCCGTAGCGCGCGTCGAGCCGCCGCAAGCCGCGACCAGCAAGGTCAGCGCGATGGTGAGGGGACGAGCGTTCACCGAGTACAACGGACGATAGCGCAGCGGTGGCGGGGGCTTGCGCACAATCCTGCGGTGCGCGAGCGTCGAGCGGTGAACGGGTCGATCGTTTCTTGCATGCTCGCCGCGGCGCTCGCCGCGGGGTGTTCGAACGCGCCAGTGAATTCGAACCCAGATGGGTCCGCGACGGATGGTGCTGCGGACGCTCGAATGTGCCCGCCGGGCTCGCCGATGCAGCCGCAAGCGAGAGGTGACGCGGTGGGCGCGGTCGATCCCGCGACGGGGCTGCTCTACGTGTTCGGCGGCGACGTCGGGCCGACGGTGATGTGCATTCCGTCGCCGATGTTTCGCAACGACACGTGGCGCTACGACGCGGACTGCGATCAGTGGCAGCAGGTGGAGGCGATGGGCGCGCCGTCTCCGCGCTCGCGCGCGACGTCGGCGCTCGACACGAGGCGACGACGGCTCGTCGTGTTCGGCGGCCGTTTTCGCGCAGGAACAAGCGGAAACTACACGCTCTACAACGACGTCTGGGCCCTCGATTTCGCCACGCAAACGTGGTCGCAGCTGGAGGTCACCGGGCCGGGGCCGAGCGCGCGAGCCAACGCCGCGTCGGTGTACGACCCGATGACGGACGAGTTCATGCTGCACGGGGGCAACACGAGCGCGAGCGGCGCGAGCTTTCAGCCGCAAGGAGATTTGTGGGCGCTCAACCTCGAGACGAGGGTGTGGCGCAGGGTCACGACGAGCGGCGGCGGTCCGACGGCACGGCTGTTTCACGGCGCGGCGATCGTGGGGCGCTCGATGTTCGTGCTGGGCGGAGGAGGCGCGAACGCGTTTCAGGGGCCGTTCAACTACGACTTGTGGAGGCTCGACCTCGCGAGCAGCGCGTGGTCACGGGTGTTCGAGAGCAACGACTCGGTCGCTGGTCGTATCAACCCTGCGCTCGTCGCGGAGGGCGAGGGGCTGCTGTTGGTCGCTGGGCACGACGACGGCGCGCTCGGCAATCGCAACGACTTGTTGGGCATCACTGCGGCGGGCGCAGTAACCGTGCACGCCGAGGGCGATCAGCTCGACCAGATGCCGGCGGGGTTCTGCGACTTTCCCGCGAACTTCGTGACGCCGCAGGCCGACACGCCCGAGCGACGAAGCGCTGGAATCGTCGCGCCGGATCCCGCGCGCAATCGCGTGATCGTGTACGGAGGCAAGACCGACTGCGGTCTCGCTGGCGACGTGTGGCTCGTGGACCTCGCGACGCATCGCTGGCGCGTCTCCCGCGGGACCAACGACGGCATGTCGTGCGCACGTCAAAACCGGACGAACTGCAGGACGCTGTGCAATTGAGGCGGTGAGCGGCGCTCGCTGATCGCGTCAGCGCTCGTCGCGGACCATCACGCGCTGCATCGGGATCCCCTCTTTGTCCGAGATCGCGCGGTCGCCGACGACGCCCATCGCTTGAAACCCGTGCCGGGCGTACAGCGCTTCGGCCCGCGGGTTGTCGATCGACACGTGCAGCGCGGTGCGAGAGAGGCCAAGCGCGCGCGCGCGTTCGAAGATCGCTTCGAGGAGCTTCGAGCCCACGCCTGCGCCTCGCGCCGCGGGTTCGACGCCGATCTGCGAGAGGTACAGCGCCTCGTCGGGGATCCCTTCGCCGAACGGCGCGACGCGCACCGCGCGCATCGCGAGCGTGGGCCAGTCGCGGGCGGCGAGCGCCTTGAGCACAGGCCGCGCCGTGCGCGCGAAGATCTTCGCTTTGTCGCGGGCCGGAAAGATGGCGGCGGCCCCGAGCAGCGCGCCGTTGCGCTCGGCGACGATCACGTACTTGTGCGAAAACGCGCCGTCGTCCGCGACGAATCCAATGGCGAGGACGCGCTGAGCTGTTCCCTCGTCGCGCTCGGGAGCGAGCGAGTACGCGAGCACGTCGGGCCCCGACGAAAACAGACAGCGCGCGACGATGCGCGCGTCGTCTGTGGGCTTTGCGGGTCGAATCGTGACAGGGAGATTCTGCGTGTCGCTCATCGGTCACCGCGGCGCTGCCTGAGTTGTACGAGCAGTCGCTGCACGTCGCCTTGCTCTCGCTCGATCGCTTGCGCGATGGCCTTGCCCGCGTCGGGAAAGTCCGTGCGCTCGAGCAGCTCGTAGGCCTCGCGGCGGTCGTCCCCTGTTCCGTGCGATAGAACGCCGATCAGGTAGTCGACCGCTTCGAGGGTCTGCACCTTTCCGATCGACGTGAGCGCCGCGCGGCGAACCTCGGGGTCGACCGAGTCTCTGTGCAAGCGCGACAGCGGATCGAAGGCGTGTGGAAAGTGCAGCCTCGCCACGGCGTCCCGCGCGTTGGCGCGCACCATCGGGTCTGCGTCGACGACGCCCTTGTTGATCACGACGAACGTGCGCTTGAAGAACAGCATCTGCGCCGCGCGCAGCACCGCCGCGCGCACCTGCGGGGCAGGGTGCTCGTAGAGCAGCTCGAGCGGCGCGAGCACTTGATACACCTGCACCTGACCGAGCTTCTCGCCGAGCGCGGCGAGCGCCTGCGGGTGCTGCGGCGACGAGTGCGTCAGCGGCTGAAGCCTCGCGACCAACGCGCGGCGGCGAACGAACGAAGGCAGCGACGTGTCGAGCAGGATCTGTCCGCACGTCTCGACGGCGTCGCCTGCGGACTCCCACTCGATGACGTCGTCGTTCCAGATGTCCGGGTATTTGACGGGCTGCGTGAGGTAGTCGGGCAACCGCGGGATCGTAGACTGCTCGTTGCGCGCGTCGCTGTAGCGCTCGGCGAGGCGCAGGTAGCGCTTGGTGCGAGTCTCGTCGAGGCCGATCGACGCGAGCTTGCTGAAGGTGCCGACGGCGTTGCCGAGCATCCCTGCGCTCGAGTACGCCCCCACTGCTGCGAGAAACGCGTTCTCTGCGAGCTCGCCAGCGCCGCCGTTGTGCAGGATCGCCGCCGCAGCTTTCTCCCACGCCTGCGCCTCGCGCACGCGCAGCGCGCCGTGAAACGTGAGCCCGACGGCGCGCGCGTAGTCCGCGGCCTCGTGGAGCATCGTCGCCGCCGCGTGATACTCGCCGGCGGCCTCGGCCTTCGTGATGAAGTCCTCGTAGTACTGCAGCGCGTAGTGCTTGAGGTGATCCTCTCGCAAGATGCGCACGCAATTGACGTAGCCCTCGGCGAGGTTCTCGAACGATCCGGTCTCGACGCCCAAGGTGAGCAGCACCTGAAAACAATCGAACGCGCGGTCTCTCAGCCCGCGCGTCTCGAGCACGTCTGCGGCTTCTTCGAGCAGTCGCATCGCGCGCACTCGGCAGCGGTGCGCGGCCGAGTCGTCGCCGAGCTTCTGCATCACGCGGCCGAGGTTGAAGCTCACCAGCGCGGCTACATACGGATCGGTGCGCAGGCGCGGGTCACCGGACACTTCCTCCCAGAGAGCGCGCGCTGCGGGATAGTCCTCGGCGCGCTCGTAGGCGATCGCTGCGTGGGCGGGCCACGCCGCGGTTCGAAAGTGCTTGGCGGCCTCTCGCGGGTCCGGCCGCTGGCCGCACAGATACGCGCGTGCGAGGTCGACGGCCGAGATGTTGGCCGCGACGCGCTGCATGTCCGGCGCGCGCTGGAGGTAGAGCAGCACTGTCGCCGCCGCGCGCATCATGTTCGCCTGCGAAAACGCTTGCGCGAGCAGGAACATCGCCTCGTCGTAGTCGCGGTCGACGAGGTGCGCTTGTTCGGCGACGCCCATGAGCTGACGCGCGGCCTCGACGGCGTTGCCGATCGACAGGAGGTGGCGCGCGCGGTTGACGGTCTCTTCAGTGAGCACCGGTCACTCTCCTTCGTCCCACGCGGAGGGGTCGTCGAGCCGCTCGCCGCCTGGCGGAGGCGGGGCTTTGGACATTCGACCGGGCGGGAGCATCGAGTTGCGCGCGTCTTCGGTCGCGGCCTCGACGATCGAGATCGCGCGAGAGGCGCGAGCGCTCTTGTCGCGCAGGGCTTGCTCGGTCACGACCTCGTGGCCGGTGAGCATCGTGAGGTAGTCGAGCTCGAGCGCGCCGCGCGACGGGAGCATGAAGACGCCGTACAGCTCTGCGTGTTCGCGGATGCGGCGAACGAGCTCGGCGGGCACGTGACACTCCGCGTGCGTGATGATGTACGCGGTGATGCTCACGCGGTCGCGCATGCGGTCGAGGTCCGACGCGAACTGCGAGAACACCCGCGCGTAGTTGCGGCCGTGCTCGCCCTTGAACGTGAGGATCCCCGCGACGTGCATGGGCGCGTTGGCGTTGCGGCCGTGACGGCGTACGCGCAGCGGCTCGTAGAGGCGCGAGTCGAAGAAGCGCACGTTGGCGTCGAAGCCGAGGAGCGTCATCTTCTTGGCGAGCGCGATGGCCAGGCCTCTCGCGAAGACCGCGCGCGCGCCGCGCATCGAGGCGCTCGCGTCCACGAGGATCTGAAACACGCGCGGCGGCGGTTTCATCTGCGCCTCGTGGCCGTAGTAGAGCATCTCGTTCTCCATGAAGCGCTGGTCGAACAAGTCGTCGTCGTTGGCCATCTCCGTGAGCACCAGCGAGTCGAGCGACCCGTTGGTGACGACGCCGGAGTAGCCGTCGACGCTGAAGACCTGTTGACCTCCGCCGCGGCGCGTCTCGAGCACCGACGGGAGAATATCCAGCGAGAAGTTCACGACGTCGTTAGCGTCGGGCGACGAAAACACGTTGAGCAGATCGACGAGCTCGGTCTCGGGAAGGGCGCCTGCGTCGCGACCGAACATGCGAAGGAGCTCGAGCGTGTCGAGGTCGATCTGCTCGAGCGCGAGCAGCAAGGGCAGCCTGTGCGCGACGAGGTGGCGGAGGTAGTCGATCTCTGCGCGGCGATCGACGCTGTTCCACCCCTGGGCGAGCATCGAGAGCGTCACCGTCAGGATCTCGGCGTTGGGAACGACGGGCTCGAACGCGCGCGGACCCTTCCACCGATCGCTCACGGGGCTGAGCGCGCGGGCGAGCACCGTGGTGACGACGGCATCCTCCACAGAGGCCTTGCTCGAGAGCGCGGCGACGTCGGTTCCGGCGACCTCGACGAGCAGCTTCGCGTACAGCTCGACGAGCTTGATGCGGTCTGTGTCGTTGAGGCCAAACGCGGGGTCATTGTGGACCTGCGGGCGCACCGCGAACGGGGGCTGCGCCCCGAGCAGGATCGCGCCCATGTCGTGCACGATGAAGAACGGCACGACGATGCCGAGTCGACACAGCGAGTTGTACCAGCCGAGCGGGCGCGTCCCGAGCGTCGTGGTCGCCGTGTGCGCGCAGCAGAGCGCGAGCGACCCATAGACCCGCCTCTCTGCATTGTTGAGTTGCGTCGCCACGGAGGTCCTCTCGTTGGGTCAGCCGACGGCTCGACCCGAGCGAAACATATGCTCGAGCAGCTGGTCGACCTCTTGGAGCGCGCGGCGCGCGGGGTCTGTCCCGATCGCTTGCAGGGCCGTCTTGATCTCTGTGATCGCGCGCATGTGCGCGAAGAGCTGCAGGTCCGACACGGGAGCGCCGGAGGTGAGCGTGGCGCGGATGCGTTGAAGTTCGGCGAGCAGCGCGTCGAGCGAGACGTCGGCAGAGGCGCTCCTGCGCGCCTCGGGGTGCGCTTTGTAGTGCGCTTCGAGCACGGGCGTGACGATGCCCTCGAGGATCTCGGTTTGCTCGATGGTGTTCCAGATGTGCTTGAGCACGGCGAGGTCCGACGAGTCGCACTGCGTGCGGCCGTCGTAGTAGGCGCTGGCGGCCATGAGCTTGACGAGCTTGACCACGCGGCGATCGCTGAGCGACACGCCCTCGGCTCGAATCGAGAGCACGAGGGACTTGTAGGTCGCCATCAGGTCGTCGGGCAGGCGCATGCGCTGGGCGATTTCGCCGCGGATGTTCCACACTTCGCGGGTGTTGGTGAGGGGCTGCGTGGCCTGGCGAGCGCCGAGCTTGGCGAGCTCTTGTTGCACGCCGCGCAAGATGAGGTCGTTGAAGTGATAGGCGTCGAGGTGCTCGCTCTTCACGCGCAGCAAGAAGCGGTCGAAGATGGCCGTGAGGGACTCGTCTTGCGGGACCTCGTTGCTCGCGCCGATGACGCTGAGCAGCGGGATGTCGACCACCTGCGCGCCGTTGTTGAACTTGCGCTCGTTGAGCACGGTCAACAGCGAGTTCAAGATCGCGCTGTTGGACTTGAAGATCTCGTCGAGGAAGACGATCTCCGCCTCGGGCAGCATGTTCTCGGTGCGCCTTCGATACACGCCCTGACGAAACGCGGGGATGTCGACCGGACCAAAGAGCTCGTTGGGCTCGGTGAAGCGCGTGAGCAGGTATTCGAAGTATCGCGAGTCGATGAGCCCGGCGAACGCTCGGACGACGGCGCTCTTCGCGGTTCCTGGCGGGCCGATGAGGGCGATGTGTTCGCCCGCGAGCACCGACAGGATGAGCAGGCGGATGGTCTCCTGCTTTCCGAGAAACTGTGCCTCGAGGGTGCGGGCGATCTGCCGCATGGACTGCACGAATTGCTGGCTCACGGTGAGACCTCTGCGATGCCCGCGCGAGCGAGGAGCGCTCCGCCGGGGCCATGTTGCGATTGTGCGCGAATGGGGCGCTCGTCCAAGCGGAGCGCGTCGATGATGACCTGTGTCGAGACTCTGCAAAGATGCGCTGTGCGCTCGGGGCCGAGGCGCGCGACGAGCTCGTACGCGAGCGCCTGGCCCGGCGGGGGCGCGCCGCGCGCGAGCGCTTCGGAGACGAGCAGCTCGAGGTGAAACGCGATCAAGATGCCCACTGCCGTGGGGGGCGCGCCGATCGCCATCGCGTGCATCGTGGCGCGATCGATCATCGCGATGCGACGGGCGATGGCGTCCGGCGTGTTTCCTTCGGAGGTGAGCGCCACGCGCATCGCCGCGCCGCGCAGGGCGTCGTCGGCGAGCATCGCGAGCGAGGCGCCTGTCCAGCGAAAGGGCAGCGGCGCGTCGGGACGATCACAGAGCGCGAGGTCTGTGAGCGGCGAGAGCGCGAGCGCGTGATCCGCGAGCGGCAACAGATCGAACTCGGGCAACGGGTGCGCGAGCGTCGCGAGCAGCGTGAAGAGATCGTGCCGTGTTTTCTGCTCGTTGACGCGGCGCACGGACTTCCACGCGGTGAGTCGGTTGGGCGGCAAGACGCCGATGTACCGCGCGCTTCCTGCCCAGAACGTGACGTCGGTGTCGACGCGACCGAGCTCTTCGAGCCGCGCGAGGACCGCGTGCCTCATGGCGATCTCTTGCGCGGTGCGCGGAGGCCCGACCCACTCGAGAAACTGCGCGGTCCATTCGCGGACCTTCTGGCGCAGGCCCGTGCGAGTGACGGCGTCGGGGTGGGTCATCGCGATGAGGTTGTGCCAGACGGCGCACAGGCCGATGGCGTCCTCGGTGATCGTGACGAAGTCCGTCGTGGGGCCGAAGCGGGCGAGCTGCATCCGCGCGGCGTTGACCGCGTCGGCCATGAGCTTTCCGTCCGCCTGCGCGAGGTTCATTCCCTTGGGGCCAGAGACGAGGTCATCGAGCGCTCCGGGGCCGAGCACGCCGTCGATATGGACGTGTCCCCCGGTGATGAGCGGCGTGACGAAGCCGCGCAAGAAGCGATCGATGGGCTGATCGGCCACCGTCAGCCACCCTGTCCGCTTCGATCGGGCGGCGGCAATCCCGGCGGAACCGCTCCTTGAGCGAGCGCAGCGGCGGAGAGATCACGGGGCGGCGGCATGCCACCGCGGGCGCCGGGCGAGGTGATTCCCGCGAGCATTCCTGGAGGGGACGGCCAGATGTCGGGCAGCACGCGATCGCCGTCGAGCGGCGGCGCGATGGGCGAGTCTTCGTGCACGGGCACATCGCTCACGAGCAGTCGCGTCGCGGGCACGAACGCGCTCTCGGGAACAGCAGTGAGCGGGTACGCGCCTCCGGTGACGAACACGCGCATACCACTCTCGATCCTGGCGATCTGCCGCAGGACGTCCGGCGGCAACGGCGGGGACATCGTCATGCCGAGCGGCACGAACACGTTTTGCCCGATCTCTTCGAAGAGCGTTCCGAGCGGGAGGTTCTGCACGCCGTCGGGGCCGTACAGGTAGATCGTCGTGTCCGTGAACGCGGCGCTGATCTTCGAGAGCGCCGTCGGAGGAAGCACCGCGAGCGCGCGGCCGAGCGTGTCCCTCTCTTGCGCGGACACGAGCAGCGCAGACACTCGCTTCGGCGACGTCGTCGAGGGGACGAGCGTCAGTACCAGGTGGAACTTTCCTTCGATGGGCTTGGTCTTGACGTTGGCCGCGGGCTGACCGGACTCGGACGCGAGCGTGGTGACCGCTTGCACGTCGATGAACGGCGGCTTCTGCGAGAGCACCACGGCGCCTTCGCCACCGGAGCGAAAGAGCACCATCTCTTCTGCGCCGAAGAGCGGCGTGCACGACGACAGCGGGATCGGGTGTCGATACCCATACTCGACGGCGGTTCGCTCTCCGTCGGGAACGAACACCTTCACGCCTGGCAGGGACTTCAAGAGCTGCACGAAGCGCGGCTGCGGATGCTGCAATACCAGCAAATATGCACGCTCGACGGAGGTGCTGGTCCCGCCGCGCTCCCACTCGACGAGGGCGACGCGGGCGGGGGCGTTCCACCGAGACAGGTAGCCGACGACGGATTCTCCGAGGCCGATACGAACGAGCGCATACAGCGCTCGGGGCGTCTCTGCGCGGGTGCGGGGAACGTGCACGGGCGCGAGCCGCAAGATCAGATCGCGCACGCCGATGGTTCGTTCGAGCCGATAGGGCTGCGAGAACCGGTCGTGATAGAGGGCGAGATCGCCGGGATCCGGGAGGAGCTCGCCAGCGTCGTAGCCGAACGGCGCCTGGGCGTCGCGGTACTTCACGAAGTGCCGGCCGGACCCGGTGAACACCATGCCTCCCACGAGCCTCGCGATGGACGCGATGCGATCCATGCGGTGCGAGGACGCGGACTGCACTTCGACGACCATTTCCCGCGTTCGCAGCGGCGAGAGGACCTGCAGGATCCTCATCGAGTCGAGCAGCTCGTCGAGCGCGCCTTCCTCGCCGCTCGCGCGAAGAAAGGCCACGAGCCTCTCTGCCGATTGGAGCAGCACGATTCCGAGCGGGCCGAGCGCGACGCCTCGCGCGTCGGGCACCAGCCCCGGTGTACGGAACCGACTCTGGTGAAGGACGACGCGTTCGATCACTGGTGCCGTGGGACCGTACGAGCCAGTCACGAGGCTGGTCAACCCCTACGAGCCGCTCGGTGCTACATTCGCGGGCGATGTTGTCTCGATCTCGCCCTTTGTGGGTCGCGCTGGCGGTCCTCACGGGGCTCGCGGGCGCTCCGGCGTCCAGGGCTGCAGCTCCAGTGCGTAGACCGACGCCTCACCAGCGGCTGGACGCGGCGCTCGCGCCGGTACAGCGCGTGTTGGATGAGCTGAGAATCAACGATGGCGAGCGGCGTTCGCTCTCGGACGTTCTGGCGCGCGGCGAGGCGCTCGCGGCCGACCAGGTCGAGGCCAGGCAGCGCGGCGAGCACTCGCGCGCGGCGGGGGTCGAGCGCTCGATCGCGCTTCTCGCTCGCGTGGTTCGGGGCCGGATCGAGGCGATGCGGGCCGAAGCGCTCGCAGACGAGCGCGAGCGAACTGCCAGCGAGTCCGAGGCCGGCGCGCGGCAAGCGCGCGGAGCGCTCGAGCGCGCTGCAGAGCGCAGGATGGTGGCCGAGCGCGAGGCCGAGCGGGCGCAGCGCGCCGCAGAGCAAGCGCGGGCTGCGCAACAAGCAGCTCCGACGACCCCGAACGCGACCCCAGCGGCGCGAACGACGCCCGCCTCGGGTGTGACCGCGCCGAGGCCGGGCGCAGCGACTCGGACCCCTGCGCGGGCTCCGGCGGGAGGTGCGCGATGAACCGCGCGATGGTTTCGATCGTGTGCATGTCGCTCGCGAGCGCGTACATCGTGGGCGGGTGCGCGACGACGACGACGGTTCGCGCGAGCACCGTGGATTCACTGGCGAGGCTCGGTTCGAGCGCGCTCGCCCGCGAGGTGCAGCGGGACGCGCCCGAGGCGTATGCAGAGTTTGCGCGGGCGCTTCGCGATGCAGAGTCCGCGCGGGGCGAGGCGCGCACGTTGAAAGAGCGCGAGGCCGAGCTGACCCTCGCGTGGGCTGCCACCCAGGGGCGCATCGCGAGGGCGCGCGCGCGGCAGCGATCTGCGGACGAGCGCGGCGAGCAGAGCCGAGCGGAGCAGACGCGAATCGACGCGAGGGTGGCCGAGCTCGACGCCGAGAGCGAGGGGCGCGAGCGAGCGATCGCTGCGCTGCGGCAGGTCGGCGCGCTTCCGGACGGCCCATCGGGAAGCGAGACGATCGCGAGAGAGCTGCGCCAGCAAGCGAGGCTCGCGCTGGCGGCGGCGGCGATGATGGGCGCGACGACCGAGCAACGAACGCCGGTGCAAACGTTGATCGACGAGGCCGACCGCGCGACGGGGACCGCGCAGTGGAGCGCGTCGGGCAGGGCGTTGCGCGAAGCCGAAGCGCTCGCGCGGACCGTGCGCGTGGGACGCGAGCCCGCGTCGGGCGCGGTGGTCGAGAGCACGGGAGGCGGCGAAGACGCGGTCGATCCGAGGCGGGACGCGCGCGGCGTGGTGCTGTCGTTGCGGGCGCTGTTCGACGGGCGTGGAGCGCTGGTGGCGACGGCGAACGGGCGGCTGCAGGTCATAGTGCAGGCGCTGCGGTCGCATCCGCAGATGCGCGCGCGAATCGAGGCGTACGTCGGCGGAGACGCCACGCGCGCGCAGCGGTCAGCGGCGGACCGAGCGCGCATCGTGAAAGAGGCGCTCGTGTCGCGCGGCATCGACGCGTCGCGGGTCGAGATCGAGGGCCTGGCGCGGCTCGAGGGCGGCGCGCGGGGTGAAGACGTGGTCGAAGTGGTGCTGCTCAGCGGGCCGTAGGGGGAGTATGGCGCGAGCGCAGCGCGAGAGCGGCGTGGGAGCAGCGCGGGAGTCTCTGCTCCCACGCCTCTCCCCCCGCTGCTCCCGCGCCGTCGCCGAAACCGCTGGACGATTACTCCTCGAGCGGGGGCTCTATGGCGGGACCGACTGGCTGCGTGGGCGATGGTGTCCGCTCGACGGTCTCGGCGCTCTTGGCAGCGCGCTTGCTGTACGGCTTGTTTCCCAGTGGCGGAGCGAAGTCGTCTGCGTCTCGGGAGTCGTATCGGAGGAACTGCGTGACCGACCGAACCTTGTTGTACGTCGTAACGGCGAGGTGATAGGCGCGACGGTTGTCGTCGGCGAGTCTGGCCGCGTCTTCGTCACGAGCGTTGCGCGAGGCGCCGCTGGACGCGAGCTCGATCGCTTGCTGGCGCGCGGCGTCGAGCTCGTCGCGATTCAGGGGCGATCGGTCGCGCAGGTTGTCCCGAGCATCGAAGTGCAGCTCGACGTACCCGAGAATGGCCGCGCTCGTGTCGCTGTAGCCGTGATGCATGCGCTGAATGCGCTCGATCGCAGCGGTCGAGATCGCGCTCGCGAGCGCGGGAGACCTGTGGCGAGACTTGCGAGTTTCCATGAGCGACGACCTTCGAGTCTGCGCAACGGGCGAGGACCCAAGGCGGCTCACCGTGCGTGCGCGGCCGCTGTATCGAGAGGGCGATCGAGAGGTTGCGTGCAGGGGCGAAGAATCTTTCGACGGGGCCTCGAAGGGTGAATCGAGCGCCGGGTGGGGCTGAACTCACCCTTCGATGGGTAGATCGAGCGGGGTGATGGGGCTCGGGGAC
>LNEO01000095.1 GCA_001465015.1 Deltaproteobacteria bacterium Ga0077539
AGCCGGATGCGGTAACGCCGCACGTCCGGATCTGTGAGGGCCCCCCGAGCGCCAGACGCTCGGGGGGCTACTCGACGGTTTGTTAACCCCGTGCGAGATACCCCTCTTTTCAAGTGTGCCCGTTGCCCGCCGCTCGCTTCTCCCTTCGAGCGCCCCGTGAGTCTCTGCGCTCATTTGCCACCCCATTCGCGGTGTAGCGATGACCCTTCGCCCCCCGGGCGTGCGACTGCCCTCAACTCTCCACGCCGCTCTCGTCCCCCGTGGCGTGGGTCTCTTTGCCAACGCAGCTCAGCTCGTGAGCATCGCCCAGAACGCCGCGGCGTCCGGGTGCGCGACGGTGCCGTGGATCCACATGCGGACCACGCCCTGCGCGTCGATCACGTACGCCCACGGCATGCGGCTCCCTCCTGGCAATCCCAGCGCGCGCCCGAGGCTCCCGTCACGCTCGAGCCACACGTATGGCCAGCGCCACTGCGGCGTGTGCGCCCGGGCCTGGCTGCGCACGATGCTGTCGAACGCGATGAACGACAGGTCCAGCGCGACGAGCGTGTGCACGTTGCCCCGCGCGCGGCCGAGGCGAGCCTCTGCCTGGTCGAGCCAGGCTCGGCTGAGCCCCGAGGCGTCGGTGCTCGAGATGGCCACGACGAACCGCTTGCGGCCGGTGAACTCTCGGTGCGTATGCGCACCACCATTCAAGTCGTGCGCTGAAAAACTGGGAAAAGCCGCCCCGAGCCGCGGCTCGGCCGACGCGACGCGGGGCGCGAGCAGCGCTGCGCCCGCGGCGGCGGGCAACACGAGCGCCGAGCGTCGAGAGAGGGCGCGAGCGAGCGGAGACTGAGCGTCGTGTTCGTCCATGGCAGTAGGGTCGTCGTCGGACGGGCGCGGGGCCCGATGAATTCTATCGAGCCCGAGCTCAATAGCCAGCGGGCGGCGTCGGGCAGTCCATGCAGTCGTTGGGCACGAGCGGCCTGCCGTGCGCGCGCTCTTTGAGGCGTCCGAAGATCACCGTGAGGTAGTCGACGATGGTCTCGTTGCTCGAGAAGGGCGCTTTGAGATGGTACTGGTACAGCACCTCGGTGACCTCGCTCTGGCCGGGCACCGCGCGGAGCATCAGAGAGCCTTCGATGAGCTCGATCTCGCTCGATCCCATGGTCTTTTGCCAGCGCGCGGCGGTGACGAGCGGGGCCTCGACCGTTCCGTCGACGACGCCGTGCCGCCAGTCGACCTCCCACATGAGCGTGATGACCGCGTTGACGCGGACGTGCGTGCGGTAGCTGAACGCGAAGGTCGGGTCCGTGTTGTATGCGCGGACGCCGAACCCGTGGCTCGAAGTCGGGTCTCGCGCCGTCTGCGGGTCCCGCGCCGCGGCCCACACCGCCGCGATCGGCCGCTTGATGAACGCCCTCGCGTGCACCGAGGACGTTCGCATCGTCGTTCCGGGAATGGTCCACATCCGCCGCGCGAAGCTCAGCGTCTCGGGAAAGGCGTCTCCTGCCATGCCCATCGGCATCGGCGCGAGGTTGGCCGGCTCCCACGGCTCGAGCCCCGGCGGGCACTCGTTTGTGCTCACGCTCCCGCAGCCCATCGCGCCCGCTTCGCCTCCATCGCGCACAGCGGCGTCCACTGGCATGAACGGCGTGCTCGTGACCGTCCCGCAACCGCTCGCCACAAGCGCCAACAGGCTCGCGGCGACAGGCGCCCGCCGTCGAAGTACCGAAGCAATCATCGAACGCTCCTTCAATCGTTGCACTGCTCAGCCGACGCGACTTGAATACTGGTGCACAAGATGTCGCGTCGCCTGTCCGTCGCAAACGCTAACAGACAGACCGCGCCGCGACTCGTTGACGTTCGTCGCTGACGATCGTCGCTGACGTCTGTTATCTCCTGCGAATCGAGCGACAGAGTGAGCGAGCGTCCGACGTCGAACTTCGCTGACGAGCGCGCGGTCGCCGTCGCGATCACGTACATTCGCGAGTCGCATGAAACTCAAACGACGTGACCTCCTTCGCTTGTCCGCGACCGCGGGCGTCGGCGCGCTCGCCGCGCGATGCAGCCCTCCCTCGAACCCTTCGGACAGCGGAGTCGACTCCGGAGTCGACAGCGGCGTAGGCCCGATGGACGCGTCGATGGACGCCTCGAGCGAGGCCGGCGAAGAAGACGTTCAGTCCACGCCCGACGCGATGGTGCGCGACGGCGGTACGGTGATGACCCGCGTGCTCATCATCGGCAGCGGCTTCGGCGGCGCGGTGACCGCGCTGCGCCTCGCCGAGCGCGGGATCTCTTCGGTGATCTTGGAGCGCGGCAAGCGCTGGCCCCTGACGGCCGCGAACAACACCTTCGCTTCGTTGCTCCTGCCCGATCGCCGCTCGACGTGGCTCAGCGAGACGACGGTGCTGCCGTTCGGGCCCGTGTTTCGCTTTCCGAAGTTCATCGGCGTGCTCGAGCGCATCCGCGGCAACGGCATCAACGTGTACACCGGCGCTTGCGTAGGCGGCGGCAGCGTCGTGTACGGCGGCTTCGTCGTGACCCCGCGCGAGAGCGCCTTTCAGCGCGCGTTCGGCACACGAATTCAATACTCCGACCTGATGCCGTACTACGAGCGCGCGCGGCAGAAGCTCCGCGCCTCGCGCATCCCCGCGGACATCCTGATGCACCGCGCCTTCGTCGGCGAGCGGGTGTGGCGCGACCAGGCTACGCGCGCGGGCGTGGGCTGGACCGAGGTCGACCTCTCGGTGGACTGGGACGTGATCCGCCGCGAGATCGCGGGCACCGTCCCCGAGTCCGCGCTGACGGGCGAGGTGATCTACGGCAACAACAACGGCTGCAAGCTCTCGCTCGACCGCACCTACCTCGCGGACGCCGAGGCCACCGGTCGCTGTCGCATCGAGACCCAACACCTCGTGAAGGACGTCGCCGCCGGTCCGGGCGGCAGCGGATACGCCGTGCACGTCGACGTGATCGACACGCAGGGCAACCCCGTCGAGCGCAAGGTCTTTCTCTGCGAGTACCTGTTTCTCGCGGCGGGCACGTACGGCACCACCAACCTGATGATGAAGGCCAAGGCCAAGGGGCTCTTGCCTCGGCTCGACAACAACGTCGGCCAAAACTTTGGCAACAACGGCAACGCGATGTTCATGCGGTGGAACGTCGGCGCCGCCACCGGCCCCAACCAGGCGAGCTTCGGCGGCCAGGCCATCGCCGACTTCGAGAATCCCATCAGCGCCGCGCTCGTCGAGCACGCGCAGTTTCCCTCGGGCGTCGAGTGCAACTGCCTCTTGCACCTCGGCATGACCCTCGACGTCGGGCGCGGACACTTCACCTACGACGCAGCCACGGACTCGTCGGTGATCAACTGGCCCGCGGGCACCGGCGACATCTCCACGCGCGCGATGCAAAACCTCGCCGATCGACTCAACCGAGCCAACGGCGGGACGCTCGAGGGCTCGTCCGTCGGCGTCACGGTCAACGGCGTGCTCAGCGACTTTACCTACCACCCGCTCGGCGGAATGGTCCTCGGCGAGGCCACCGACGACTACGGCCGCGTCAACAACTACAACAAGCTCTACGTGATCGACAGCGCGATGATGCCCCGCTCGGCCGGCGGCGTGAACCCCGCGCTCACGATCACCGCGATCGCCGAGCGCAACATCGAGCGGATCATCCGCGACGACTTCGCGGCGGCCGACGTGTAATATTCCGAGCCATCTTCACGAGGAGGATGGTCGATGAACACCAGGGCGGGCATCACGCTCGCGCTCGTCGCACTGGCGTCGTGCTCGGAGGGCGCGACCGGTAGCAGCGCCGCGCGGAGCACGTTTCCGACGCGCACACAGATTCAAAGACTCGTGCGGCGCGCGGCGCGCTTGCGGCCGACCGCGCCGCCTCGGGCGAGCGCTTCTCTCGATCGCTGGACGCTCGAAGGGCCGCTGCCCGACCGCGTCTCGGGCGCGAGGATCGAGCCTTCGGACCCGTGGTCGTCGCTCGTGCGCGAGCAGCTCGGCGAGCGATCCCTGACGTTTACGAGCGAGCTGCAGTGCGCGGCGCGCGAGGTGGGCCGCTTCGCGATCGAGCAGCGAGCGACGCCCGCCGACGACGTGCAGGGCTTCATCGTCGCGCGCTGCGGCGTCACGACGGTGCAGGTGTCCGTGGGCACTGTGTCGGTGACCCTCAACGGGACGTCCGAGTCGCAGCTGCTCGCGGAGTACCGCCGGCGCGGCAGCTCGGTCATCGGCGCGCCCCCGGACGGCGCGACGCACATCGGCGTGGCGTTTCACCGGCGAGACGACCGCGCGCTGCTGACGGTCCTCTACGCGAAGTCGTGGCTCGAGCTCGCGCCCTTCTCGATGCTCGCCTCCTCGAGTCGCGTCGCCCTGCGGGGAAAGCTCGAGACCCCCGCGCAGTCCCTGCTCGCGCTCGTCACCGAGGGCGCAAACGAGACGCGGCAATGCGACGTCGATCGCTCCGTTGTGCTCCCAGACTTCGCGCTGTCGTGCCCGGTCACCTCGAGCGACGCGACGGCGTTGATCGAGCTCGACGCGCTGCCGCCGGGACGAATCGTCTCTCGCTCGCTCGCTCGCGTGCTGGTGCGCCCTTCTGGGGCCGCTGCGGACCGATACGAGCGCGCGTCGTCGGGCGCCGCGCAGTCTGTCGCTCCGGCAGAGTTCGGACGGGCGTTGATTGAGCAGCTCAACGCGCGGAGGCAGGCGCTCGACGTCGCTCCGTTGTCGGTCGATGGCGCGCAGGCGCTCACCAACTGCTCTCTCGCACCAGTGCTGATGTCCGAGCAGCTGGGGCTCTCGGCTCGCCCTCGCGACATCGACCGCGCCGCCCTCGGAACGATCGCTGGCTGGGACGTCGACGCCCTCGTCGAGCGCGGGTCGTTCGCCTCGGGGCTGGGCCTTCCGACGCGAGACCCTGGGGCGTGGCTGGCCGCGACGCTGCTCTGGCCCTCGTCGCGCGCGACGCTGCTCGACGCGCGTGCGACGAGGGTGACGGTCTGCGCGTACGCGCGCGAGTCCTCGCCCAACACGCCGGTCGAAGGCGTCACGTGGGCGACGTATCGGACGCTCGACCCGACGACCATCGACCGCGAACGCGACGCCCTGCGCGCGGTGATCGACGCGCGGCGCAGCGCGCGAGGGCTCGCGCCGGTGCGCATTCACCGCGGGCTCGACGCGATCGCGCAGGCGTCGGCCGCAGATCTCACCGCGAACCGAGCGACCTTCGACACCGTGCTCGACGGCGTCGCTTCGCGCGTGCGCGAGCGCAACGTGGGCGCCGACGCGAACGTGACCAGCTACGCGCGAGCGCCGGAAGCGACGCTGCCCGAGGCGCTGGTGACCGAGCCGCGCGTTCGCATCGGGCTCGGGGTGGCGTTTCATCGCGCAGAGGGAGAGCCCTGGGCGCAGCGCGTGATGGTGCTGCTGATCAAGCGGTGAGCGCGCCGAGCGAGCGAGTTACGGCGCCGCGATCACCGCGCTCGACGAGCGATCCGAGGTTCCCTCAGCGGCGCGGGCAGTCGGGCCTGGGTTGAATACTTGTGTGCTCAAGACCACCGCCGCCTCGGCGCCGAAGGACGCTCCGCTGACGGCGGCTGCGCTGCCGGCTGAGCCGTTCGCGCGCAGCGCGAGCCGCAAGAACTACGGTCCAAACGCCGCGCCGACCCACCCCAGCACCGCGACGTCGGGCTCGTAGAAGCCGAGCGCTTCGGGCGACGGGCCGCCGCTCTGGCACCCGGCCCATCCGTACATCATGACGCGCGGAATCGTCGGCGCCATCGCGACCGCGAACCCGGTTTCGATCATCACGAAGCGGTGCGGGTCGTACTGCAGCGTCCCGTGAAACGCCGCGCCGAACAGCCCCACGACCCGCCGCTCATCGAAGGTCGCCGTGGTCATTTCTCGCACCACGGGCCGCCCAAAGAGCGTGCGGTCCGTGATCGTTTCGATGCTCGTGATCTCCCGTTGAATCAGCGCGTTTTCGGCGGACAACGTCACTCCGAGCATGAATTGCACGCCGCTGGCGACGTTCGCGGCGTAGCGAGCGCCGAGACCGCAGCGCCAGAGCGCTCCGTCGTGCGGGTTGGTCGCCGAGAGCATCGGGTTGCTTCGAACGCCCAGCCGCGCCTCTGCGAAGCGACAGTCGAAGGCGACGTCCCCTCGCGCCAGTCCGACGCCGAGCATCACGTCGCCGCTGAAGGGCGGCGTTCGTTGCCCCGAGCGTGTATCGGACGACGTCGGAACGTCGCCTCGAAACGACCCGCTGCTGGCGATGCGTCCCGCACCGATTCGCCCGCCCATCGGGGTCGGCGGCGGTTGTCCCAGGCGCACGCCGTCTTGAATTCCGGTGAGCGTCACGTCGGTGCTCGTGAAGCAACACGCCGAGAGCAGCCCGCTTGCAAGCAGCGCCGCCTACCATGGCTGTCCCCAGCGCGTCACGCGTCGCCTCCGTCACCATCTCTCGCGTCGTTGTCGCCATCGCTGACCACGTCGTCGGACGCGTCTCCTTCGCTCGCCGCGTCGCGCATCCCCCCGTCTCCGTCGCACTCGATGTTGGGCTCGAACATGTCGTCCACGCTGCACACGGCCGGCTCGCCGTCGCCTTCGCAGACAAGTCCGCTCGGGCAGCACTGCGTCGCCGAACAGCGGCGAAAGATACAGAGGCCGAGGTTGTCCATGCCCAGGCGCGCGAGTGGCTGAATCGCCATTGGATCGTCTGGGCACGTCGACGTAAGCGCGAGGTTGATCGTCGAGCCGCAAATGCCAATAGGGTTGCCCGTGACCACGCGAAAGCACATGCCCCTGCAAGGCGAGGGGGCCATTCCAGAGGGGACGAGGCACGGTAGCCCGTCGGCGAGCAGCGCCGGGTCGGGCACTGCCATCTGACACTTTCCCGTGCGCGCGTTGCAGTGCTCACCGGTGTTGCAGTGGGCGTCTTCCGAACAGAAGGGAACGCACCCAGGCGAATCGGGCATCCCGCCCATGTGTGTGTACCAGAAGCCCGTACACAGGTGACCGGGGCGGCAAATGGGGTTCATCGGTCTGCAAGACTGCAGGCAGTACGCGTTGGCCTGAGCGCCGTCGCCCTCGGTCAGGCACGTCGCGCCGATTCCGCCGCACTGCGCCGCTTCGTTGGCCTGGCTCGTGGTTTGGTAGCAGGTGTTGGCCGTGCAGAGCCCCTCGAGCACGGTCCTGTCACAGGTCAGCGGCTCGCACTCGTGGTCCTCCGTGCATCGACTGCCAGCGCGGGACCGAACGACGCCTGTGTCTGTTCGCACGTCGAACGGGACATCGGCCGTCGACGAGTCCGGCCGCCCGATCGTCACGCGCGACCGCTCGACGCGTTGCACCTCGAACGTGCATCCCGCGACGACGCTCGTCACCGCGAGCGCCGTGATCGACGCGGACGAGTGGCGCAGAGTGTCGTTCTGCCGTTTCGCCATAGGAGCCTTCACCTTGCACGAGTCTGAGCTGTCGGGCGTCCCATGATTCGCCGCCGAGTTCACGGCCGGCCCATGCGAGGGCAGTCTTTCGCTCGCTCGAGAAGCGTGGCTGCGGTCGGGTACGCTCAACAGCCGCTCGCGTTTGGTCCCCTGGGGGATCGACCCATCCGAACTCGATTGCCGTGGACCGCCGGAATCCCTGCCCGAATGCGGACAGCGTTCGCAGTCGGTGACTCTCGCGGCTCCGATCAGTTCAAGCGACTCGAGCTCGCATTGCAGAGCGCAATGCAGCGCAGGATCACGATCACCGATGAGCTCAACGGCGAGCGCCGCCCAGCTGCGAACGCGGGCGCGACCCTGCTCACGACGCGCTGTTCACCGTTGCGCTCGCGAATCCGAGCGACCGACCATTGACACAGCGCGCGCCCCTCGTCAGCTTCGGCAAGAACGATGGCGATCGAGCATTCGTACGGCGCTGCGGGGACGGATCTCGAAACGCGCCCTCGCGCAGAGACGTTCACCGTCGAGCGACTGCTCGGGCTCGTTCGCAAAGGGAGGGTTCGCGTCCCCGACTTTCAGCGGCAGTTGCGTTGGGACAGCAAGGACCGGCTGAGCCTCTTCGAGAGCATGTTTCTTGGCTACCCGATCGGCGCCGCGCTCTTGTGGAAGCGCCCTTCAGCCGCGCAGCGCGTGAGCTTTCGAGATCTTCACATCGACGCGCCCGAGGTCACAGACGGGCTCTGGATCGTCGACGGCCAGCAGCGCATCGCGACGATCGCATCGGAGCTGTTGGCGAGCGAAAACCGCAGCGAACCCCGAGCGATTTTCTTCGACGTGGATGAGAGAAAATTCGTCGAGCAGTCGACAGCCAGCAAGAGCAAGAAGCTCGTTCCGCTGAGGCTCGCGCTCGACGCCACCGTGCTCTCGGAGTGGGTGCTCGAAAACGAGCTCTCTCGCCCCGAGCGAGCGCTGGTGTTCGAGCTCGGAAAGCGCCTACGCGAGTTCGAAATCCCGTCGTACATCGTCGAGACCGACAACGAATCGGTGCTGCGCGAGATCTTCAAGCGCATCAACTCGACAGGAAAAGCGCTCGAAGAGTTCGAGGTCTTCGACGCGCTCGTGGGCTCGTCCCTCGAAGAAGGCGGGATCAGCGCGCTGAACAAGCGGATCGCGTACTTGAATTTTGGTGCATTCGAAGAGGAAGAGGTCCTGCACCGATCATTCGAGGCGATCTCGGACCTCCCGCTCGGTCGAAAGAAGTCGTCGTCCCTCTCGCAAGACGAAGCTGCGAGCAACCTTCGCAAGACCGAGCGAGCACTGGTCATGGCCATCGAGTTCTTGAGGACAGATGCTGGGATCCCGCACGCGGATCTGCTCCCGTACTCGCTGCCCGTTGTGGTGTTGGCGAAGTTCTTCGCGCTGTTTCCCGAGGCGACGCGCATGGCGCGCCGTCGGTTGCGCCGTTGGCTGTGGCGCGCGTCGCTACGCGGAGCGCTCGGCGGGGCGTCGGGGACGCTCGAGCAGTTCGTGCGCATGGTCCACGACGACGAGCACGGATCGATCACGCGGTTGATGGTCGGGTTTCACGAGCCTTCGCGCGAAATGGTTCAATTGTCCCGACCGCTCTCGCGCGGTAGCGCGCGTGGCAAGCTGGAGCTGTGCGCGCTCGTCGCGCTGCGACCGCGGGACCCGCAAACCGGGGAGCTCTACGACGTCCGCGAGCTGTTCGAGCGCGGCGCAGATGGCGCGGTTCGAAGGCTCGTCGGCAGGTCGGCGGTCCCCGAGGATTCGGAGGATCTCACGCAGACGCTCGCTGATCGGGTGATCGCCCCCCGCAGGTTGACGCTTCGCGCGCTCTGCGACGCCACCGACGCGAGCACGCGAGAATCCCACGCGATCGACTCGAACGCGATCCGCGCCGCGCACCGAGGCGACGTCACGGGCGTGCTGCGCGCGCGCTTCGAGTACCTCGAAGAAAGGGTGAAGCACTGGTTCGAGCAGATGGGCGACTTGCAAACGCACGACGCTCCCCCGGTGTCGTCGCTGCGACTCGTCGAGAAGACGCGATGACGGACGAGCACGAAGGGTATTCGGTGCTCCTCGGCGACGAGCTCGTCGGGACGTTGGCCCTCGAAGACGACACACCCACGTTTCGGTTTCACGAGGCCTACTGCGAGCGCTCGGATCGCCCGATCCTGAGCCTGTCGTTCGAGGATGAGCCTCCGACGCCAGATCGTGCGTTCCGAGAAGAGGACGGGCGGTTGCCGCGCTTTTTTCGCAACCTGTTGCCCGAGGGGCACCTGCTCGAAATCTACGAGCGCCAGATCGAGACCATGCGCCACCGAGAGTTCGAGCTGCTCGCGCTGATCGGTGAGGATCTTCCGGGCGCGGTGCGTGTCGTGCGAGATCCGCTCGACGCGAACCCGCCGAGCGCGCCGCCAGCGTTGCCTCATCGATTCGCGTTCGGGCTCGCGGGTGTGCAATTCAAGCTGCAAGCAGCCCGAAGCGAGGCGAGGCTGACGATCCCCGCGCGCGGCCAAAGCGGGCAGTTCATCGCGAAGTTCGGCTCGCCGTCGTATCCCGAGCTCGTGCAAAACGAGTGGGCGATGCTCGAATGGGCGCGGCTGTGCGGACTCGACGTGCCGAGCTTCCTCCTTCGGCATTCGAGCGAGTTCGACGACCCGAGCGGGATCATCACGGAGCCATTCGAGGGGCGCTCGCTGCTCGTCAAACGATTCGATCGCGACGGGACGAAGCGAATCCATCAGGAGGATTTCGCGCAGGTTCTCTCTCTCCATCCCGAGCAGAAGTACGACTTCGCCGTAGACGAAACCGTGCACTACACAACGATCGGCAACATCGTGGCGAACTGCGGCGCGAACGAGCACTTGGCAGAGTACGTCGAGAGGCTCGTCTTCATGGTGCTCTCGGGCAACTGCGACGCGCACACGAAGAACTGGGCCATCACGCACAACGGCCATGGGTTCATCGGGGCGCTCGGGGCGTTGTTGAACGCCAAGACGGGCTACGTGCGCCTCTCGCCGCTCTACGACGTGGTCAGCACGATCGCGTACCCCGCAGACATGGACCGGCAGCTCGCGCTGAGCCTGAGCGGCGAGCTGCGTCTCGATGCGATCTCGCGCGATCACATCCTCGAGCTCTGCGCGCGAATCGGGGTCGCGCACGACGATGCGTCAGCGATCATCGCTGAGTTCTGCAAACGGGCACGGGCGACGTGGGCGGATCTTCGCGAGCGCACCGAGGTCCCGACGCGCGTGAGGCGCGCGATCGACGACAACCTCGGGCTGTGCGCCGCGCCCAATCGGGGTCTGTAGCGCTCTCCAACCCCGCCAACCCAACGACACGCTCATTCGTCGAGCGAGAGCTTGCTCAGCGTGCGTCCGAGCTCGGGGACCTGATCGTAGCGAACGCCCTCGAAGCTCAATTGCCGGTCTCTCTCAGCGACGGTGATCCCCGAGAGGTTCTTGTTCTTCGCGATCGCCGACGAGACCTTGCGCCCTTCATCGCTCTTCGGCGCGCTGGGCTTGGAGGGCTTCTTCGCCCCGACCGGCTTGCCCGTCGCGAGCGCGCGCAGCTCGTCCGGCGTGATCTTCGCGAGGTCGACCTCGACCTCCTTGCCACCGCGCTTCACCGAGTAGCGAAGCTTCGACAGCGCGATCTTCTCGGCGGCCGCGCGCGGATCGAACGCGACCTTCGCCTGTTCTGCCGCCTTCAACTGCTTCTTGAGCTCGATCGTGATGGCGAGGTCGATCTTGCTCGTCTTGTAGCGCCTCTCTTCTTCGGGCGACGCGACGAGCGCGACGCGTGTGTTGCGAATCGCCGTGCGGTAGGTCTCGGACGTGTGCTTCTCGACCCACGATTGTGCGGTGGGAGCCTCGTCGTCGAGGACGAAGAGGTTCTTGTAGAGCACGGTGCCGATCGCCTCCCAGCGGCGGTCCCAACCGCGGAGCTCGTCGTACTCGGCGACCTCCATCTCGCGAAGCAGCGCATCGTACTCGGCGCGGCCCTTCTTCGTAATCTTGGCGACGGAGACGGGCGCGGAGGGAGGTGCAGGAGCTGCGGGCGCGGGGGGTGATTTCGTGGGTGCAGACGGAGCGCGAGGGGAGCGCGTGGAGGGCTTCTTCTTGGGGCGACGCGGGGTGGCCATGGAGAGGGGGCAATGGTCCGACAGAGAGGCCGTTGAGCGCAATCGATCGTGGCAGAACGCGTATCCGGCCGCGCGCGAGGATGGCATGCTCTCGACAGCCATGGCCGAGACAGCACCGCTCGCGAAGCGACGCGAGTTCTTCAACAAGTGTGATCCGAGACAGCCACTCGAAGCGGGCTCGGCGCTCTACGAAAATCTCGACGGCCTCACGGTGCGGGGCGATGGCGGGCAGAGCTGCATCGACATCCTCGAAGAGACGGTCTTGCTCTCGGATCGGCCGACGCTCCAGTTGTTCTCGGGCTTTCCTGGGACGGGGAAGACGACCGAGCTGCTCCGGCTTCGGAAGCGCCTCATGGAGCAGACCGACCCGTCGATTTGCGTGCTCTACGTGGACTTCGAGAAGCACCTCGTCAATCCGAGCGTCCCGATCGAGTTGGCGCAGGTGTACTGGTCGTTGGCGTTCGTGCTCGACGTCGCAGCGCGCATCGACACGTTCGAGCCGCTCGACGCGGACGACATCGATGTGGCTCCGAGCGCCAAGCCCGACGCGTTTGGCGACGACAGCTACATCGGCTACCTCGCGGGGTTGTTGTCGACGTCCGGTCGAGAGAACCAGCCGTGGCAGCGTGATCCCAAAGCGCTGATGCGCAGCCTTCGGTCCAACAGCCCCAGCGGCGACGGCGCGAGAGAGGCGCTGCTCCGCATCGTCAGCAACGACTTCGAGGCGTTCACGCGGCGGTCGCGCTCCTTCATCCAAGCTGCAGTTGCAACGATCAAAGAGCGTCGCAAGGTCGAGCGAGTGCTCGTCATCGTCGATGGGCTCGAGAAGCTCCGCCCATCGACCGAAGAGCACCGCGCGATGATCGAAGACTCGGCGACGGAGGTCTTCAGCGAGCTCCCCAAGGACACAGAGTTCGCGTGCGACGTGATCTTCACGTTTCCGCTGTTCGTTCGCTATCGAACGCCGAACCTCGGACGGTACGGCAACTGCCAGCCGCAGATCCTGCCGATGGTGAAGGTGTACGAGCGGCGAACGCCCGAGCAGCCCAATGATACGGTGTACGAACCTGGTATCGCAGCGCTCGTGCAGGTGTTGAAGAAGCGCCTCGACACTGATCTCGTGTTCGGCTCAGATGGTGGAGAACGACTGCGTCGCGTGGTGTTGGCGTCGGGCGGCTACTTCCGCGAGCTTCTTCGCTATGCGCGCGAGCTCGTACGCTCGCCTACGTATCCTGTCACCGATCAGCAGGTCGACCGCGTTCTCGCAGGCATCCGCGAGGACTTTCAGCTGGCGATTCGGCGCAACGAGCTGCCATTGCTTCGCTACATAGCCGCGAGCAATCGACTACCGGAGCATGAACTCGCAACGCTTACGCGCATCATCGCCTTCGAAATGGTGCTCGCGTACCGCAACGGCGACCGTGAGTCGCCTGAGTGGTTTCGCCTCCACCCGTTGGTCGAGAAGACCGAGATCTACAGGACCTACGTCTCTCTTTGAAGTTCAAACGAACAGTTCAAGCAGGAAGGGTGCATCTACTTCCATGCGACCCGGTGTAGAGCGCCGAGATGAATCTCGGGGCAGGGACGCCGCTGCGCGTCGCGACCGCAAAGCCGGTCGATTCGACGCCGAAGGAGCCCCATTCTTCGCGGCCTCGCGCGCGCCGCTCCGCGGCGTTTATGCGGCGAGATTCATCTCGGCGCTCTACACCGGGTCGCATGGAAGTAGATGCACCCATCGAAGAATCCAAACGCGCGATCGTCGGGCATGCACGTCACGGCAGAAATCGCTTCAGGTCCGCGGAAATCGACTCGTACTGCTTTTCTCTTGCGAGCATTTCGAATAGCGCTCGAAGCTTCATTGCAAGCGCCGCAGCGACGAGCGTGTCGCGCCACACCATGTCGATCGGCTTGGTGACGTCGATTTTGCTCGTCGCGATGCCAACGTTCTCCGCGTGATACTTCACGTACTGCGCCTGCGAGATCGTAGCGATGAGCTTGCTCTCGATCTCGCGCAACTCGGGTCGTGTAAAGTCGAGCGGCTGCGTGACGTTCCAAAAATCGTTGTCGCGCTCCGCTCCCGATGGGGTCGCCGGCCGCGGGCTCCTCCACCAAGAGAGCCAGCTCGCCCGAGGGTCGGGATCAAAGCAGATGTCCAACTCCAGCGCCTTCGGGTCCTGTGTCAGCAAATACAGCGGCTGTGCTGTGCCGCCCGTCGCCGCAGCGCCCGCCCCACCGACAGCGATCGCACGCCCGCTGTCGAGCGCGATAACCAAGGCGCCCGCCGCCCCGGGCTCGATCGCACAGTCGTGCAAGAGCGATGCAGCGCCTGTGTCGATGCTCGGCGCGACGCCGATGATGGTCCCCGGTGTCACTCGCATCGGTTGGCGATCGAGCGGGTGAGCGAGCACCGCGATGGGAGTGCCGATGAGGACGTCTCTCTGGCGTCCCTCGATCGAGGCGCTGCGAACCTTTGGAGCCAGATCGTCAAGCTCGATCAACGCGAGGTCGAAGTACGGATGAACGAAGATCGGCCGCAACACACGGACTCTTAGGCTCTCGTGTTCTTCGCCCACAGATCGCTGAAAGTCCGCCCATGGTCCTGCGGCGCCGCGGAGCCGAACTGCCGTTCGCTCACCGTCGACGAATCGGCGCGCGACGCTCGCGCTCGTAAGCGCAAGCCGAGGCCCAACCCGAAAGCAATTGCCGAGCGAACTCGCCTGTGTGTCGATGTAGAGCTGAGCTACCGAAGCGATGGCGTCCGCCATGAGCGCTTGCTTGTCGCTCAGCCAAGGTGTCCAGCCCTCGTCCGCAGCTACCGCGCCACTGCGCACTTCGAACACCGGTCGCGTGTCGGGCAGCGCAGGGCGGGCACGCTCGTTGCGACTCACGACCGCACGCGGTGAAGCACGATGCGAGGTCTCCATCGCAGCGACGATTTCTGACTCGTTCAACAAGTCCCAAGATGCCGTTGCGTAGTTGCCTTCAAGATACCGGCCAGAGTGGTGTACCCCCAACACGACGCCCGTCTCGACGTCGATGAGAGGGGCTCCGCCGCACCCGCCAGTCGTCGATGCATCGTGCTGCAGCAAACTCTCAACGCGCGAGCGAGAGCGTTTCGAGACACGAGAATCGAGGGGAGCTTCGCTCACGTGTCCCGGCATCAGCCGTAGCCCGCCAAAGCGGTCGCCGAAGATCGCGCGTAGTGCATCGGGGCCGTTTCGCGAATCGTTGGCAGGAAACCCAAGCGCTACGAACATATCGAGGCGCACGTCGGCGCGGGGTGACAGCTTCAAGGGAGTGATGCCGAATGGCTGATGAGCTCGCAGCAACGCAAACTGTTCCGTCACGTTTGCGACGACCTCGCACTCGAATTCTGTGCCGCTCAGTCCCGTGCGAATGCCGTCAGCGCCGATGCCTCGATTCAATACAAACCGAAACTTGTCCTTCGTGCGTGTAGCCAACACCCCTACAAAACACAACAGCGAGCGCGGACCGATGGCAAACGCAGTAGAGAGAAACGAGCCCGCCTTATCGTCCATCGCCTCGATGCGACCGACAGCAGCGATGGCCCGGCAGAGTCTTGCCCGAACGTCGGGTTCACCGAGAAACGACCAGGGACCAGGCGGTGCGACGTAGTCTCCGTCGATGACCTCGATCGCGGGTCTATCCATGAGTCGGACGATCGCCATTTCACATCCCTCGCTACGCCAACACTAAGTTGGGGGCACTGGAGTGCAGGTGCTCGACGATCTTCCACACGGGGACGCCTTGATTCCATGTGTCGTCGTGGCTCGGCCCCGCAGCGTGGTGCAGCGCGACGACGCGCCAGTCCTTGTCGAACACGGGCGAGCCCGACGAGCCCGCTTCGGTGTTCGTGCGATAGCGGAGCCTCGTTTGGTGCTTCGTCAATCTCGCGCCGGACGGCGCCGCGAACGAGAACTCCATCGCGCGCCCTTCAGGGTGGCCGACCACGAGGATCGCGTCGTTCGCGTCGAACACCAACGCGCTGCGAACGAGCGAGTACCAACCACGCGGGTCTGTCGTTGCGCTGCGGTCGGCTCCGATGGGCTGCTCGCCGACGGGTTCGGCGAGCCGAACGAGCGCGTAGTCCCACTTGCCTTCGTTCGGTCCGTCGTCGCTTCGCTCGTTGGCGTCCGAGTCGTACGCGCTCGACGCGAGCAGCCACGCGTCGGCGAACGCCACCTCGCGCAGCGCCCTCAGCTCCCCCGCAGCAGGAACCACGAAGTCGAACTGCGCCACGCCGGGTGCACTTGCGGACACGGACTCCACCACGTGCCAGTTGGTCAGCAACAGATCGCGGCCCACGAGAAACCCTGTCCCGTTCTCGCGGCCACCTACGGTGATGCGCGCGACGCGCGCTTCGGCCTCGGCCAGATGGCGACGCATCGTCGTCGTGGCGAAGAAGCCAGCGGACGCGTTGACGACGCGTTCCTTTGCAGAGGACGAAGACAACGGCACGCTGTCGTCGCCCGAGCGCCACGTTGCGAACGTCGGCATCGTCGACAGCGCGCCATAGTCCGCGCCGACGCTGAGAAGCGCCGTCCGAATCTTCGTCGCGATCGCCGCAGCGTCCGCGCTCTGGAGGATCGCGTCGAGAAACGCGACGAGCTTGTTCGCATTGCGAGCGGCCTTCATCAACTCGCGCGGGTAGAGATTGGGCGGCGTCATCGGCGCGATTCCGCCCGCTGGTACTCCCGCGGTCGTCGCGTGTTGGGTGACCTGGAGCATCCCCATCATGTCCTGTCCGTACCGAGCGACGAGCGCCTCTTCGATCGCGCGCGTCTCCGCGCGATCGAAGCGGAGCGGAAGGTCTTCGTGCCACGCGAGGGAGACGACAGCGGGCTGTGGCTGTGAGATGGGACGAGAAGGAGTGGCAGGCGCGCCCGCGACCGAGAGCTGCGCCCAATCTCGCGCGAGCTGTTGAAGGTGCGGATTGCCAGAATAGTCTCGCCGCGCGTAGGCGAGGAGATCACCGAGCTTCGTTTGCGCGTCGGCCTCACGGAGAATCGCGTCCCAGAACTCGATGGGGGCGCCATTGAAATTGATCGAAAGGGTCGAGCCGAGCACGTCCGTCGCGACGATCTCTGCGCGGCCACGTTCGCGATAGAGCGTCGCGAGCAGCGTTCGAGCTTGTTGAACGAAGGCGTTCTTGTTGGTCACGCGGGTCCTCCGGGGCGCCTCGAATACAAGGCACATTAATTCAACGATACTCGTTCAGCCACGTCCTGAACATCGGGGCGAACAGGTCGAGCGACCCCTGGCTGTCTCGCACGACCACGCGCAGCGCCTGGGTTTCGCCCGTTGCTTTGGTGAAGCGCGCGAAGTGCTCCGCGCTCAGCGTTCGCTGGAGCTCGCGCCGGACGTCAGCCTGCTTCTTCGGGGCATCCAAGAGCTGATACACGATCGCCTCGCCGGTGGGTCCGACACGACTGAGCAGCGACTCGAAGTACCGGCCGCTTGGGCCGGGGGCTTCGAGGTCACGCTGCTCGGCGAGCTCGACATCGTCCACTTCCAGCCGCGCGACAGCGACGTCACGATCTCGGGCACAACGGAGCGTTCGACTCGCAAGCGAGCGCAACAAAAACGGGTGACCTCCGGTGACAGACGCGACCCGATCGACGGCGGCGTCGTTCCACGCAACACCCACCGACGAGGCGACGTCGACGAGAAATCGTCGTGCTTCGTCGGGAGTCAACGCTTCGATCCGACGTGTAATGCACTTGTTGAAGAGCGGGTTGCCGTTCTGCTCCTCGTCACCGTCGAACCGATCCACTGTCGCGATATCCGAGGCCAAGCCGACGAACACGCACTGGATGCGTAGGCTCGCCGCCGCTTCGCGAACGACCAAGCAGAGCTCGTTGAGCTCGCGCGCCTTTACCGAAGCAGAAGCAGAGAGACCACGAGGTACCAGGTCGTCCATTTCATCGACGACGACGAACACCCCGACATACCCGGAAGGGATCTTCGCGCTGCATGTCTTCAATGTCGCCACGGCTTCGTCCGCCGACGGAGCCCCTGGATTGTTGAACGTCACCGCGACGTGGCCGACTGCGCGCGACACGACGTCGATGATCTCGCCGAGCGCACGGCGGGCGCCGTCGACTCGTCCGACGACGCGATCTGTGACGATCCAATTGGCGCGCCGCCGAAGCTCGGACACACGCAGTGCAACGGATGTTTTGCCAGAGGACCGCATGCCGTGCAGAAGCATGGGCTGCTCGCCGCCAGCGTTGCGAAGCTCAGTGATCAAGCGCTCGAGCCCGTAGAAATCCTGCCCCTGCGCTGGTCCAGGCAGCGCGAAAGGGTCTCGCGCAGAGCATCGCCGCAGGTGCTGGTCGAGCACGACGTTTCCATCCTGCCCAGCGGTCCACTCCGGCAGCCTCGCCGCAGGATACACGCGAAGAGTCGTGTCGAAGTTTGTGTCCGCGGTGCGAATCAGCGCTCGCACGGCATGGGTGTCGCTGTCGACCTTGTCAGAGAACACGAACAAGAGCGATCGCTTCACCGTCGCCGCAGAGAGCCCCAACTGCTGCAAGAGCGCTGGAACGACAACATCCAGCGATTCGCTCGCCGCGTACGCGAGCCACACATTGGCAAACTCCTCGTTCAGCCAGGGAGCCGAGCTGCTCAGGGAGAAGCACACGATCGACGCGGGCACGCGCTGAAACGTAAACGTCGTCACGACCACCCCTCCTCTACTTCGCTGCACCGCTCAGTCGATACACGAACTCGGACAGCGGATCGGTGATGGATTCGAGCTCGACTGCGAGCGACGGCGAACCAACGCGTCTCGCGACGCTCTCGTAGAAACGTCGCGCTGCGACGACGAGGTTCGATTCATCGTTTCGTGCGTCGAACGCAACGAATTTCTCGAGGGATCGCGGAAGCACAGAATCGTCGATTCGCACAGGCGCGATCAAGTACCCTGGGCGCGAAACGCGGTGTCGCTCGATTGCGTCGAGTACGGCCACGTCGTGCACGAGGAGCGGTGCAGACACGAACACCACCGCGGCATCCGTCGATTCGATCCCGCGCACGACTGCGAGCTGCGATGCCTCGCCGATCGACGCGAGTTCTTCTGTCGAGACCGGAGCAAATCCGACCGATCGGAACACGCCGAGCAGTTGCGCTGCGCGCGCCAAATCAGCCGTCGCAGAGACCGACAGTAGCCGCAGCTCTCTGGCGCTCGTCGGAACTGCGGCTTCGGGTGTCATGGCAGCAACGCGTTGGGTTAGCGCGGCGATCTGTGAGTTTCCGGGGTAGTCGTGACGCGCATGATCGATCAACGCCCCCAGCGCGCCTTGGTTGTCTGCCTCGCGCAGCACTGCATGCCAGACTTCCACAGGCGCCCCGGACCAATTGATCCTTTGCGGGTCCAGCCCAATGTCCGAGACGACGATCTCCGCACGCTTGCTGGACGAATAAATCGACGCGAGCACTGTTCGCGCTTCTCTCAGAAACTCAGCCTTGGATTTCGCGTCCGCCATGTCCGTGCGCAAAGTCTAGCGCAACTCAACGGTCCGACGACCACCCCACAGCGCTTGTCCCCCATGGCGCGCCCCCGCCCGCCCCGCGCTACCCCTTGAAGTGCCGCTCGATGTCCTCGATCGAACGCAGTCGTCGCGAGAAGCGCTGGGCCTCGTTGGCGCCGTTGACGTCCGCGCCCTTCAGCACGTCGCCGAAGTCGATGCCCGCGGCGCGGCCGATGTCGGCGATGCGCCGCTCGTACGTAGCGTACTCGCTGCCCGTGAACCGCTCGACCTCGACGAACTCGGACTGGCTCAGCACAAAGCCCAGAGACTTCAGCGTCGAGCCCTGCTTCCACGCGACGATCTTGTAGAACTCCATCGGGATCTGCACGTCGTCGAGAAACGGATCGTCGTCGCGAAACACAGACCCCGTGAACACGCTCACCTTGATGTTGTCGTCGTCCGTTCGCTCGAGGATCAAGTCTTCGAGGTCTCCCCACAGCTTGTCGTTGAACGCGTTTTGCTCCTGCGGGCACGCGTTGGTGAACGTGAACGTGTCGAGGTTGGCCTGCCCCGCGGTGTCACGATCATCGCCCCAGACCGGGTCCAGCCGACGCACCATGTGTCCTCGCGAGAAGCCGCTGTTCGTGTACACCTCGTTGCCCACCTGGTGCTTCGCGTCGAGGCGACCGTCGCGATACCAAGACGTAGCTCGCTTCGGCGCGAAGAGCTTGGCGCCGTTGATGTTGACCGCGGTGATCCACGGAAGCCGCCGAACGCGGTTCTGTCGCGTCGAGAAGTTCTGGTAGCGCAGCTCGGACTCGGTCGCGCTGCCGACCAAGAGCGCGAGCTCTCCCTTTCGAGCCGCGGTCGCGTTGGGAAGGTTGATTGTGTGTGCCGCCCCCAAGAACGCGGCGTCGTAGCCGTTGCGGCCGTCGAAGTAAGCCGCGGGGCGCGTTCCTCCCTTGACGCGCTCGTCGATGGCGTCGAGGTCTTTCGCTTCGAAGCGCGCCTTTTCGGGCGCGGGTGCGCCGTTGATCGTCGCGAGCGCGGCGCTCACCTCGCTCGCGTGCACAGCCCAGTTGGACTCTCCCGACACGCCGCTGAAGTGAAGGCCGAGGACCGCGCCTGTCGCGAGATCGATGACAGCCGAGCCCGAAGACCCTCCGAGCGTCGCGCAGTCGTGCTCGAAGAGGCTGTCATCTTTCGGCTGACGCATGACCGTCCCCGGCGACAAGCGCTTGACGCTGTACTCGCCGCCGAAGAGCTCGGCCATCAGGTCTTGGTCCTTCTCGTAGGGATCCTCGGCGGGGTAGCCGATGACCGCGATGAGCTGGCCGTCTTCGGCCGCGCCGTCGAACAGCGCGAGCGGCGCGGGTTGCTTCGTCTCACCATCGGTCGCGACGGCGGCGATCTCGAGGATCGCGACGTCCGGCCCGTCCTCCGGCGCGATGTAGAGCACGTTCTTGACAGGAAACTCCCTGATCTCGTCGACGCCAGACTCTTCTTTGAAGTCGATGCGAGCGCGAAACTTCTTGTTCGTCCCCGGGTGCGTTCGAAACGCGTACGTTCCGTCGGACTGCTTGTAGGCGAACTCGTCGGCGACGTGGCGGTTGGTGACGACGAGGTTGGGCGCCACGAGCCAGCCAGACCCCAAGTGCATCCCTCGATCGCCCACGACGTACTCGACGCGGCCGACGGCGAGGATCGCGCGCTCGACGCGCTCGCGTGCGCCTTCGAGCGGTCCGATCCACGCGGGCACATCGAAGCGCTCCCACGTGTCGTGTTGGATCAACAGCGCGTGTCGATCGCGACGGATGAGCTTCTCGAGATTGCCCGGCCGCTCGGGCTTCTTGCGAAGCGCGCTCTCCGTCGTCGCGCCCATCGATTCGAGCATGACCTCGGGCGTCTTCTTCGACGCGTTGGTCGCGAGCGCCTTCAATTGCTCGCGAGTCTTCTTGCCCTGCTCTCCCAGTGTTCCCATCGGCCCTCTCCTTCGTGTTGGTGAACAAGCGCGAGCGTACACAGGCTACACTCGCGCTGTCTGTGACGCCGCCGTGAACCGAGCGCGTCGCGCACAACACGCCATGACAACCGCGATCCTCGACACGTTTCCGTTTCCGTTCTCGACGCGCGAAGCGCAAGAGCTGCGTCAGGCGCTGATCCGCCAGTACTCGACGCCGGTGTCCATCCGCCGCATCGTCGAGGACTCCGACATCGACTCGTCGCTGCTCTTCTTCGAGCAGCCTGCGATGGACACCTGGACCGACGTGCTGCGCAACGCCGCCGCCGCAGGGCTCACACGCAAGCTCGTGCAGACGGTGCACAACAACACACCACCGTCCGCGCCGTCGCGAGCTTTGTATGCAACCTTGCTAGCGGGCGGTGAGCTGCCGCGCTCGGGTCTCTCGACGCCGCGGGGCACGAGCCCGTTCGCGTCGAGCTGGGATCACGTCTCGAAAAACGAAGCGCTGCTCTTTCCCGATGATGTGTCGCTGACGCTCGGGCAGACGAAGGTCGTCGTCAGCGCGCTGACCAAGGTGCTCGCATACGCGCCGTCGGTGTGCAAGCTGACCGTCATGATCCCCGGTGATCGTGCGGTCGGAACGGCGTTTCGCGTCGCGCGCGAGCACCTGTTGACCAACTGGCACGTGCTTCACTCCGAGAGCGGCACGCGTGCCTTGCAGTGCACGGCGGAGTTTCGATTCGAGGACAGCGAGGATGGCACGCCGCTGAGCCCGATCGCGCTCCAGTGCGACGTCGACTCGGTGCACGGCGATCGCGCTGACGACTGGGCGTTGATTCGGTGTGTCGGCATGGCCGACGCGTGGCCGATCGTCGCGATCGATGGAGCGCAACGGCCGTCCATCGGCGAGATGGCGTTCGTGATTCAGCACCCGCTCGGAGAGCGCAAGCGCGTCGGATTCGTGCGCAACACGATCGTTCAGTTCGACGCGCGCACGGTGCACTACCTCACGGACACGCAGGTCGGATCGTCGGGGTCGCCCGTCTTCGACCAGCGCGGTCAGCTCATCGCCATCCACCATGCGGGGGGACAGCCGCAGGACATCTCTGGGCGCCAGCCGCTGCAACCCAACGAGGGAATGCGCGTCGGGCTCGTGCTCGAAGGGCTCGCGCGCATGGGCCGAGCGATGCCCACGTAGGGCACCTCGCCAACCCGCACACGGGTTGGCGGACACCTCGCCAACATTGGCGGAGCGCTCGCCAACCCCGCCAACCTTGCAATACGCGCGGTCTGTCGCTCCGGCAGAGTACGGACGGGCGTTCATGGAGCAGCTCGACGCGCGGCGGCGGGCGCTCGAGGTCGCTCCGCTGTCGGTCGACGGCGCGCACGCGCTCACCCATTGTTCGCTCGCGCCGACGCGAACGTGACCAGCTACGCGCGAGCGCCGGAAGCGACGCTGCCCGAGGCGCTGGTGACCGAGCCGCGCGTTCGCGTCGGGCTCGGGGTGGCGTTTCATCGCGCAGAGGGAGAGCCCTGGGCGCAGCGCGTGATGGTGCTGCTGATCAAGCGGTGAGCGCGCCGAGCGAGCGAGCGGCGCCGCGATCACCGCGCTCGACGAGCGGTCGGCGACCGTCGCCTCGGCGCGAGACGCCAGGCTCGGTTTGAATGCTTGTGTGCTGAAGACCAACGCCGCCTCGGCGCCGAAGGCTGCTCCGCTGACGGCTCCAGGGCTTCCCGCCGAGCCGTTCGCGCGCAGCACGAGCCGCAAAAACTGTGGTCCAAACGCCGCGCCGACCCACCCCATCCCGGCCACGCCGAACTCATAGAACCCGAGGTCGTCGGGAGTCGGTCCGCCGCCGCGCTGGCACGCGAACCACGAGTGCCCTACGCTGCGCGGGATCGTCGGAACCATCAACAACGCGAGCCCGCCTTCGAGCGACACGAAGCGGTGCGGGTCGTAGTGCAGCGTTCCGTGGACCGACGCGCCGAACAGCCCGACGACACGTCGCTCGTTGAAGGTCGCGATGGTCGTCTCGCGAAGCACTGCACCTCCGAACGGGGGTTGATCTCTGATCTCTTGGACGCTCCGAACGTCCCGTTGAATCAGCGCGTTTTCGACGGACAGCGTCGTGCCGAACAGAAGCTGCACGCCCCTCCCGACGGCGGCCGCGTACCGCGCGGCGACGCTGCATCGCCAGAGCGTTCCGTCGTGCGGGTTGGTCGCAGGGAGCATCGGGTTGCCGCGAAGTCCCAGCCGCGCCTCTGCGAACCGACAGTCGAAGCTGGCGTCCCCTCGGTCGAGTCCGATCCCGAGCAGCACGTTGCCGCTGAACAGTGGCGTTCTCTGTCCCGACCGCTCCTCGGACGCCGTTGGAACGTCGACTCGAAACGACCCGCTGCCGGCGACGCGTCCTGCTCCGATACGACCGCCGAGCGGGACAGGGGTCGACTGCGCCAGTCGCGCGCCATCTTGAATTCCGGTGATGACCACGCTGGTGCTCGTGAGGCAACACGCCGAGAGCAGCCCCTGTGCGAGCAGCGCCGCGCAGCACCATCGTGTCGCTGCGCGCATCACAGGTCCCCTCCTTCGCTCGTTGCGTCTCCGTCGCTCGCTGGCTCGCCCTCGCTGACCACGTCGTCGGACGCGTCTCCGTCGCTCGTTGCGTCGCGCATCCCACCGTCGCCGTCGCACGCGACGTTGGGCTCGAGAGGATCGTCCACAGAGCACGTGCCCGGATCGCCTTCGCCTTCGCACACCAGCCCTGCCGGGCAGCACTGCGTCGCTGAGCACCGGCGAAAGATGCAGACGCCGAGGTTGTCCATGCCCGTGCGTCCGAGCGGCTGAATCGCCATCGGATCGTCTGGGCACTGTGTTGTTCTCGCGAGGTCGACGAACGAGCCGCAGAGTCCGATCGGGTTGCCCGTGACGACGCGAAGACAGAGGCCCTTGCAAGGCGAGGGGTCCATCGGCGAGGGGATCCTGCACGGTTGACCGTCGGCGAGGAGCGCCGGGTTGGGCACAGCCATCTGACACTTTCCCGTGCGTTCGTTGCAGCGTTCGCCAGCGTTGCAGTGCGCGTCTTCCGCGCAGAACGGAAAGCACCCAGGCGAATCGGGCATCCCGCCCCTGTGTGTGTACCAGAAGCCCGTGCACACGTGCCCCGGACGGCACGAGGGGAACGTCGACGGGACGCAGGCCTGCAGGCAGTACGCGTTGGCCTGAGCGCCGTCGCCCTCGGTCAGGCACGTCGCGCCGATCCCGCCGCACTGCGCCGCTTCGTTGGCCTGGCTCGTGGTTTGGTAGCAGGTGGTTGCCGTACAGAGCCCTTCCAGCACGGTCCTGTCACAGGTCAGCGGCTCGCACTCGCGGTCCTCCGTGCACCGACTGCCCGCGCGAGACCGAGAGACGCCGCTGTCTGTGCGCGCGTCGGACACGACATCGACGGCCGATGTGTCAACGGTCCCGATCGTCACGCGCGACCGTTCGACGCGTTGCAGCTCGAACGTGCAACCCGCGACGACGCTCATCGACGCGGTCGCCGCGATCGACGCGATGGAGTGGCGCAGACTGTCGTTCTGCCGCTTTGCCATAGGAGCCTTCACCTTGCAGGAGGTCGTGCCGCCCATTCTTCCACGGTTCTGCGGCGAGCTCACGTTGTGCCCTGGGGTTCGTGGTCGCCTCCGTCCTCGGCGCAACGGCCCCCGATCGAAGCACGATCGCCGCACCTCGGTCCGAGATTGTCCTGCGATTTCTGAGGATTCGAGGCTGCTCGAGCCCTCGAGGAGCCGCCCTGCAGAGCCGCTCTTGGTACGCTCTCCAACGCCCCGTCCGGGTTTTCATAGAGCGCTCCGAAGCGGCCACGCGATCGAGAAATCGTCGACCGCCCCTCGCTCGCTCGCGCAAAGCGCCCTACTCCTCACTGCAGTGGAGGCCATCGAACAGCGAATGCAACAACCGATCCGACAGCGTCCTCGCCTACAACCTATGCGCTCTTTCCCCAGAGCGCTGGCTCTCTCTCTCTCTCTTGGCGCTCTCGGTTGTGGATTCAACGCCAACGACCCTCTCGCTGGGGCCCCGACGGTCTCTCTCTCGGACGCTCCGCCGCCGGTCTCCGGCGGGACGCTGTTGATCACACGTGATCAAGAGCGCGCTGTGGTCAGCGACCCCGATCGATCGGCGCTCTTCGTCGTCGCGCTCGGTTCGACGCCCGCGACCGAGACCGTGCGCCGCGTCGAGGCTCCCGCGCGCTCGGAGCCCAGTCGCGCGGTCGAAGACTCCTCGGGCGCCGTGCACGTCGTGCTGCGCGCAGCCAACGCGCTGTTGACCATCGATCCGGTGAGCGCGACGGTGCTCGAGCAGCGCTCGGTCTGCGCCGAGCCCAGGGGACTGACCTTCGATGACACCGCGGACAAGCTCTGGGTCGCCTGCGCGCGAGGCGAGCTCGTCGAGCTCCCGCGGCGCGGAGTCGAAGGCGTTCGACGGCTGAAGATCGCGCCGGACGCGCGCGACGTCGTGATCGGTCCAGAGGGACACTTGTGGGTGTCGTTCTTTCGTTCGGCTGCGATTCAAGTGATCGACCGCGACGGACGTGCGATCGCCGGGCGCTCGATCACGCAGACGACGCTGACGGATCGCAACAACAACATGCGCGAGTATCGCCCCACCACGTTGTGGCGCATGCGCTCGACGACGCACGGGGTCGCTGTGGTCAACCAGTACGCGTTCGTCGGACCCGAGCGCGAAGAGGACTCGAGCGGAGACTCCTACAGCTATTCGCGCGAGCAGCGCGGCTGGCGAGACCCGTGCGACAACAGCGTCGCTCCCTCGTCGGTGCGGCTGATCGCCAGCCAGGGGGCCGTGATGGCTCCGGCGAAGATGCTCGTGCGCGGAGTGCTGCCCGTAGACGTGGCGGTCTCTCGTGGCGGACAGGTCGCGGTCGCGTTCGCCGGCGAGCTCAGCGCGTTTCGATCGCACGGGCCGCAGGTGGCGCTGAGCTCGATCGCCAGCGTATCGACGGGGACCGGACGGTGCATCGCAGAGGACCGAGCGCGGCGGTTCGAAGGCCAGGTGGTGGCCGTTGATTTCGTGGGCGAAGAGCTGGTCGCGCAGACCCGCGAGCCCGCGCGGCTCTTCGTGGGCGGCCGCAGGATCGACCTCGCGTCCGAGTCGCGACGAGACACCGGTCACGACTACTTTCACGGCGATCTCGGCGGTGGAATCTCCTGCGCATCCTGTCACGCCGAAGGCGCGGACGACGGCCACGTTTGGAACTTTCGCGCCACAGGCCCCCTCCGCACCCCGACCCTGTACGGCCTTCGCTCGAACGGGCCGTACCACCGACGCGGGGATGTGCCCTCGTTGCGCGCGCTGTTGGATGACACGATGAGCGCGCGGATGTCGGGCCCAGTGCTCGACGATCGACAGGTGACCGCGATGCGTCAGTGGGTCACACGAATTCGAGTTCCCTCTTCGATCGCTGGGGATCTCGCGGTAGAGCGAGGGCGCGCTGTCTTTCAACGGCCCGACCTCGACTGCGCGGGATGCCACAGCGGCGAGACCTTCACCGACGGGCGAACGCACACGCTCACGACGTCGTCCGCGACCGCTGCGCAACGCTGGATGACTCCCTCGCTGCTCGGTCTGTCCCTGCGAGCCCCGTATCGACACGACGGCTCGGCCCGCTCGATCGAGGGCGTCCTCTCGTTCGTCTCGAGCGACCGTGAACATCGGCTCGAGTCACGGGTCACCGCCGAGGAGAGCGCAGACCTCGTCGCGTACCTCCGCTCGCTGTGAGTCGCGTCGTTCATCGCTCGAGCCCGACGGTTCGCGCCGCCGTCGCGGTCGTCTCAGCCGTCGCGATGCTCGTCGCCACGGTCTTCGCGACGCCGGCGATGGCGCAGTGGCTGCCGTCCTCGAGCAGCGACCCGCCCGAGAGCGCCTCCGACGCGCGCCCCGCGCACGCCGAGTCCACGGATCACGTGCGGTTCGTCGGGACGTTCTCCGGGCACATCACGGTCCCGCCGTTCTCGACGCTCGAGGTGGGAACCTGCCGTCTCCCTGGCGCTACGCACACCGGCGACACCGTCGTGACGATCGCGCCCGAACGCGCGTTCGAGATCACCAGCGACGACGCCGACGGCTGCGGCCTCGGCTCGTTCGCCGAATGGACCGCCGGAGCCACCGCCGCCAACGTCGAGCTCCGCGTCCGTTGCTACTCGGGCTCGGGCTGCTCGGGAACCCTCGCGTGGCGCATCAGTCGCCCCATCGGAGAGCACGCGCGCACCCTCGACAGCGCTCACCCGCTCTCGTTGCTCGTCACCCTCGCGCACGGTCGAACGCTGCGCGTCGAGAGCGGCGCGCAGCGAGGCGCAATTGAATACATGCTCGTGAATCAAGACGGGCAGGTCGCAGAGCGGCGAACGCTCGCGCGCGGCGGCTCCGTCGAGTTCTCGACGCCGTTCGAAGCGCGAAGGCAGTGCTCGCTCGTCGGCCGCTGCGTCGACGGACCGTGCTCGGCCAGCGTGCGCGTCGCGGTTCGTCCCGAGCCCCGACACGACGTGGTTCGCTGGGAGATCTCTGCGTCGGCCCGCGGCGCCATCGGCGGCAGCAACGGAAGCACCGCGTTGGGCGGTGGCGGCGACGGTCGCGTACACGGACGGTTCGGTCCGGTTGCGCTGCGCGTCGAGACCCCCACCATCGGCGCCGCGTGGTCTCCGCAGGGAGGAGTGTTCGCCGCGGGCGTTCGCGGCCTCGTGGGCTACGCGACGGGCGGCATCGAGGTCGGCGGGGGCTTCGGCGCGATCACGCTCAACCGACGGCTCGGAGGCGTCGCCGAGCGCGTCGGGCCCGAGGCCCTCGCGTGGGTTCGCTTCGGCAATCCGGGCGTGTCGATGGACCTCGTGTTCGGAGCGACCCGCGGCGCCGGCGGTCAGCCATGGGTCTCGGTCGCGCAGGCCGCCCTGTGGGGGCGCGTCGCGCGCTCGATCGATCTGGGGCTGCAGGGCGCGTACTCGATTCACGGAGAGCTCCGCGCCGACGGCGCGTTGCGCTACTGGGTGCACGGCCGCGGCGTCGAGCCAGGCGCGTGGGCCATCGCTGCGACCCTGGGATATGCCGAGTATTTCTATCAGCCCCAGTGCCCGCTCGGAGCGTGCAGCGACGCGCTCTCCTACCGCACGGCGACGCTGGGCCTCGGGGTCACGTGGCGCCCGTGAAGCGACTTGCGTGGGCGACGAGCAGCGGGCAACGGGCAACGGGCAGCGAACAACGGACGACGGGCAGCGGGCAACGGGCAACGGGCAACGGGCAACGGGCAACGGGCAACGGGCTCACTTGAAAAGAGGGGTGTCTCGCACGGGGTTAGCAAACCCCGTGTTGGGCGCCGTTCGAAGACTCACGGCGGAAGGTGCGCTTCGCGCAACCACCGTCAGAGAGCGCAGCAACGGGCAACGGCCAGCGGGCAACGGGCAGCGGGCGGCGAGCGGCGAGCGGCGGGCAACGGGCGACGAGCGACGGGCAACGGGCG
>LNEO01000096.1 GCA_001465015.1 Deltaproteobacteria bacterium Ga0077539
CGATCCGGTGATCCGTCACTCGATTCTGCGGAAAGTTGTAGGTCCGGATCTTCTCCGAGCGCTCTCCGCTGCCCACCATCGAGCGCCGCTCCGACGCGATCGCCGACTGCTGCTTGCCTCGCTCGAGGTCGAACAGCTTGCTCTTCAACACCTTCATCGCCTTTGCGCGGTTCTTGTGCTGCGAGCGCTCGTCCTGGCACTTCACGATCAACCCCGTCGGTTTGTGCAACAGCTGCACTGCCGAGTTGGTGGTGTTGACGCCCTGACCGCCAGGACCTCCCGAGGCCGCGACGCTCTCGACGATGTCCTTCGCGTCGATCACGACGTCGACGTCGTCCGCTTCGGGCAACACCGCCACCGTCGCCGTGCTCGTGTGCACTCGCCCCTGCGCCTCGGTCTCGGGAACGCGCTGCACGCGATGCACGCCTCCCTCGAACCGCAGCGTGCTGTACACGCGCTCACCCGAGACCAGCGCGACAACCTCTTTCACTCCGCCCACCGAACTCTCGGACAACGAGAGCACTTCGACGGACCACCGCTGGCCCTCGGCGTAGCGCGAGTACATTCGAAACAGATCCTGGGCGAACAGCGTGGCCTCGTCGCCGCCCTCGCCGCCGCGGATCTCGAGGATGGTGTTCTTCTCGTCGAGCGGCTCTGGCGGGAGCAACAGCAGGGTCAGCTTGCGCTCGAGCTCGAGCTGCTCGGCCTCGAGGCCGGGGATCTCCTCCTGCACCATTTCGCGCAGCTCGGGGTCGCTGAGCGCGGCCCTGTCCTCCGCGAGCTGCTTGACCACCGCGCGGTATCGCGCGAACTCCGTGACCAGCCCGTCGAGGTCCGCCCGCTCTTTCGTGAGCTTGCGATACCTGCTCATGTCGTCGGTCGCGCCGGGCTCGCACAAAAGCCGGTCGAGCTCGTTGGCGCGCGCCACCAGCGTCTCGAGCTTGTCGATTGGAAGGACCATCGCCGCGCTTATGCCCATTGGTGCCACTGTCGCGCAAGCCGGTGCAGCCATTGCAGCTCGAACGCAGCCCGTGCACCCCGGGCAGGGATTGCACCCGCGCAGGCCCCGCGCCCGAGAGCGAACCCGCGGTTGGAAGCAGACACGCCTCGGGCTCTCTGCGGGGAAATATCCCGAGGCGCTCGGCGCGTGCCGCCAAACGAAGCCCGAGCGACCGTAGTGCAAATTCGTCGGCACGGCGTTTGATTCCGACCGCCACCCATGTCCGACACGAAAATCCCCGGAACCGACACCGTCATCGACGAAACGTTCGGCGTCGCGATCACGCGATCGCTCCCGCCTCCTCCCACGGGCTACAACATCGTCGTCGGGCTCGACTTCGACACGACCGGCGATCACGCGATGGCCGAAGCGCTGCGCTTCGCCGACTCCCGTGACGACGTCGAAATTCACGTCGTGTATGTGATCACGAAGAACGTCGACACGATCCGCGCAGACATCCTCGCCAAGCGCGCCACCGAGCTCGAGGACATCCCCGCGAAGCTCCGAAGGCACATCGAGACGCGCTTCGGTGACATCTCCAAGCACAACACGTCGCTCGTCCTGCACGTGCGCCTCGGCGAGCCCACCGCCGCGATCCACCAGCTCGCCGTCGACGTCGACGCAGAGCTCATCATCGTGGGAACGCACGGCCGCACCGGCCTGCGCAAGCTCGCCCTCGGATCGGTCGCGCAGAAGCTCCTCGAGAACGCGCACTGCCCGGTGCTCGTCGCCCGTCCGCGGGACTACACCGGCCTCGAGAAGACCGCCCGCCCCGAGCCGCTCTGCCCGGACTGCGCCCGCACGCGCACCGAGAGCAACGGCGAGAAGCAGTGGTGTGACTGGCACGCCCGACCGCACATTCGCGCGCACTCGATCGGCTATCATGAATACCTGGGCGGCGGTCGCAGCCCGGGCATCGTCTGAGCTACAGCCCTTCGGTCACTCGGTCGACGCAGAGCGCACGTCGCGCGCAGAGCTCGCCGAGCCCACCGCCACCCCGTGGCCGACCAGCACGACCATCGCGCGCGCGGCCACGACGTACGTCTCTCGCTCGATCGCCTCGGCGTCGAACGGAACGCGCTCGCTCACCGTGTCGATCGCCACCCACATCGCTGTCCCTTGCGCCAGCGACGGCAGCGTGAACTCTCGCGGCGCATCGTCGGGGTTGCAGAGCCACAGCACCGCGTCGTCGAGCGATCGCTCACCGGCCATGAGCACGCCCAGCGCGCGCTCGCGCGGATCGCTCCACGTGGTGGCCTCGAGGAGCTTGCCGTCCGCTCCGTACCAGAGCACATCCGCCACGTCCGCGCCCTCGGCGCGCCCCACCAGGTGCATCGCGCGCCGCGGAGGAACGAGCGCCCGACGCAACGCCACCACCGAGCACACCCACGCGTACCAGCCCGCGTTCTTCTGACGCTGGCTCCAGTCGAACCACGTCGTGGCGTCCGCGAGGCAGTACGGGTTGTTGTTTCCCCCTTGCGAGCGAAGCACCTCGTCGCCGTGCGAGATCATCGGGACGCCCAACGACAGCAGCATCGACGCGAGCAGGTTGCGCGCCGAGCGTTGCCGAGCGTCGGTCACTTCGATCTCGTCGGTCTTGCCTTCGACGCCGTGGTTGTCGCTGTGCTCGTGGTCGCTGCCGTCGCGGTTGCCCTCGCCGTTCGCCTCGTTGTGCTTCTTCGAATACGACACGAGGTCGCTCAGCGTGAAGCCGTCGTGCGAGGTCACGAAATTCACGCTCGCCGTCGGCGGCCTGGCGTCCGCGCCGAAGAGATCGCTCGAGCCCGCGACGCGCGAGGCGAACACGCCCCGCGTTCCCGCCGCGCGCATGAGCCAATAGCGGCGCGCGGTGTCCCTGAAAGCGCCGTTCCACTCGCGGATCGGGTGGGCGAAGCGCCCGAGCCGGTAGCCGCCCGTGCCGATGTCCCACGGCTCGGCGATGAGCTTTACGCGAGACAACACAGGGTCGTTGACGACCGCCGCCCAGAACGGCGACGGATGCTCGAAGCTCTTCTTCGCCCCTCGGCTGAGCGCCGCGGCCAGGTCGAAGCGAAACCCGTCGACCCTGAACTCGGTCACCCAGAAGCGAAGCGAGTCGAGCGCGAGCCTGAGCGCCGCAGGAAGCGCGAGATCCAGCGTGTTTCCCGTCCCCGTCACGTCGTCGTACAGAGATAGATCGCCCTCGCGCAGCCGGTAGTACCCGCTGTTGTCCACGCCGCGCAGCGACAGCGTCGGCCCGAGGTGGTTGCCCTCGCACGTGTGATTGAACACGACGTCCAGGATCACTTCGATCCCCGCCTTGTGCAGCGCGCGGATCATGGACTTGCACTCGTCCACCTGTTCGCCGAGCCGACCCGACGCGCTGTAGCGCCCCGTCGGAGCGAAGAAGCCCAGCGTCGCGTAGCCCCAATAGTTCTTCGCGCCGCGCGCGACGAGGTGACGCTCGTCGCCGATCTCGTGGATCGGAAGCAGCTCGACCGCCGTCGCGCCGAGCTCGCGCAGGTGCTCGATCACCGAAGGGTGAGCGAACCCTGCGTACGTCCCTCGAAGGTTCTCGGGCAGCGCCGGGTGACGCGCGGTCATCCCCTGCACGTGGCACTCGTAGATGATCGTGTCGGCCCAGTTGTGGCGCGGCGCGCGATCGTCGCCCCAATCGAAGCGGGGATCCACCAAGACGCCCTTGGGCGCCGCGCGCGCGCCGTCATCGTGCCGCGCCGGCGCTCGCTCGAGGTCCTCGGCGAGCACGTCGTACGAGTACAGCTCCCGCGACCAGCGCGGATCGTTGGCCACCGCGCGCGCGTACGGGTCGAGCAAGACTTTGGACGGGTCGAACCTGTGTCCGCGCGCCGGGTCGAACGGCCCGTGCACGCGAAACCCATACAGTTGCCCCGCGCGCACGCCGCGCACCTGCGCGACGTACGTAAAATCAGGGCCTCGCTCCATGGGAACGCGCGCCGTCTCCGCGCCGTCTTCTTCGTCGAAGAGGCACAGCTCCACCCCCGTCGCGTTTCGCGAGTGCAGCGCGAAGTGCGCGCCATCGTCGGTCAGCGTCGCGCCAAGCGGCGGTCGATCGTCGTCGATCATGCGGGTGCGCTCGCCGGACCCATTGATTTCGTGTGTTCAGCGTCGGGGAAAGAGCAAATCCCCGCGAAACGAGAAGCCGATCGCGATGTACGGAAACGCGCTCGCCGTGAAGTCGCTGGGCGACGTCGCGTTGCCGAGCATCATCTCTTGCGCGTTGGTCCGATCGCCGGTGCGATACCGATGCGCGAGCCACCACTGAACCGCGACGAACACCGTCGGCGCGTTGAACCGCGCGTGGTAGCTCTCTTTGAAGTTGTACGCGATGAGCGGTCCGATCCGGTGCATCGGCCCGTTGGGGTCGAAGAAGCCCGCCGCGCCGCAGCCGCCGAGGTTGTCCATGCCCGGCGCCATTCCGCGGCCGCCGATGCCGCCCATCCCGTTGTTGCAGAAGTCCGTCGGCTGAAAGTCCGTCTGGCCCCAGAACACCTGCGTAAACGAGTGGCGCACGCCGAGCGTCAGCCCCGCGCCCTCGGGGGAGAACAAGAGGTCCGAGTCGATGTGCACGTTCCACCCGCGCGAGGGCAAGAGCGTGTCGTTGAGGATGTCGTACCAGACGTTGGTCCCGCGGCGGTTGTTGATGGTCATCGCGCGCGCGGCGTCCGAGTCCATCGCGGGGTTCATCCGCTCGTTCGCGTCCGGCACGCGCGTGTTCAGCTGGCTGTAGAAGAACCGCGCGTTGCTTCGGAGCACGAACGAGTTGGCGAGCCGCACCTGAAACAGCGCGCCGAGCGTGAACTGAAACCCCGTCGTGCGGTAGCTGTACTTCGCCGGCGTGCCGCCGTCCTGAAAGTAGTCGCTCGCGCGAGCCTGCGGCGAATCCCAGCTCTGCACCGTGTCGAACGTCCCGAGCATCCCGATGAACTCGGCGCCCGCGGACAAGTTGAGCAGCGCGAGCGGCTGGATCTCCGCAAACGCTCCCACCCTCGCCCACGCGGGCGAGAGCACCAACGACGGCGAAAACGCGACGAAGGACTCGCGAAAAATCGTGTCGATGTTCTGATAGAGCCGCGAGCGATAAGAGAAGCGCAGGTCCGCGAACAGACCGAGCGGGTTGAGCCGCGCGGCGGTCACCGCGCGGTAGAACCAGTAGTTGCGCCGCAGGATCTCTTCGTCTTCGTTGGTCGCCGGCGGCCGCCTCGGATCGGGCAACGGCGCGCGACCACGGAGGCTCGGAGCGGTGCCAGTCGTCGAGAACGACGCCCCCGCGGACTGCGCGCTCGCGCTGTCTGCAGCGACGACGCTCGAGGCGCCGAGGCACAGCGCGACCGCGACACGGGTCGCGCGCGAGCTCATCGTTGTTGTTGTTGCTGTTCGCAATCGAGCCACCGTCGAGTTCATCCGCTCCCTCGTTGAGGGCTCGACGGTAGCCGAAAGTCCCCGGCGAATAACAGGACGATTTGCACCCCCCGGCGCGTCTGCAGCGTCTTCCCCGACCGTGTCCCCAGCGCGCCCCCAGCGCGCGCCCAACGCGTCCCCCCCAGGAGAAAGCCGCTCAGCCCTTGTTGGCCTTGGCTTCCATCTCGGCGACTTCGGTCGCGAAATCCTTGGTGGGGGCCTTCTCGACGCCCTCGCCGACTTCGAATCGGACGACCTTGGTCACCTTGGCGTTCTTGTTGAGCGTCGCGATAAACGCCGCGACGCTCAGCTTGCTCTCTTTGACCGAAGCCTGGTCGAGCAGGACGACGTCCGTCATCCACTTGTTGACCTTGCCCTCCATGATCTTGTCCTTCGCCTGCTGAGGACGCGACGAGAGCGACTTGACCTTCTTGGCGAGCTCCGCCTGCTTGGCCCGGACCGCGTCGGTGACCGCGTCCGCTTCTTCTTGCATGCGGGTCTCCCACGCAGCGAGCTCGGCGGCAGCGTCGTCCTCTTCGGCCTTGATCTGGGCGGCGGCGAGCTCCTTTTGCTTGGCGATCTCGTCCGCAGAGACCTCGTCGCGGCGAACATAGAGCGGCTTGAGAGAAGCCACCTGGATCGCCACTTCGTCGGCCACCGTCGCGAGGTCTCCGTCGCCTTCGACCGCGACGAGCACCGCGATCTTCGAGTTGAAGTGAACGTACGAGCCGATGTGGCCCGCCGAGGTCACCCGCTCGACGCGGCGAATCGCGTGCTTTTCGCCGGTCTTCGCGGTGAGCTCGTCGCAGAGCTCCTTCAACGACTTGCCGTCCACCGCCGCCGCCTCGAGCGCAGCGAGGTCCGCGGCTCCCGACGACAACGCGGTCTTCGTCGCCAGCCGAGCGATCTGCTTGAACCCGTCGCCGTTGGCGACGAAGTCCGTCTGGCAGTTGACCTCGACGATGGCGGCCGTCTTGTTGTCCGCGCTGATCTCCGTGAGCGCTGCGCCCTCGGAAGCCACGCGTCCCGCGCGGTTCTCAACCTTGCCCCGCAGCTTGACCTGCAGGATCTCGAACGCCTTGTCGAGGTCGCCGTCGGCCTCGGTCAATGCGCCCTTGCAGTCGCTCATTCCAGCGCCGCTCCGGTCGCGGAGCTGCTTCACCATCGCCGCCGTGATCGTGGCCATCTGCGTGATTCCTTAGCTGTCGTGCTCAGTCGTGCTTGTTGAAAAGAAAGTTAGGTGCGTCAGGCGCTCAGTTGCTGCCCGTGCCGCCAGTGACGCCGGCCGTGTAGCCGCCGCCCGGGAGCGCCTCGCCCACCGGCTCGGGGCTGCCGCCGCCGCCGCCGCGCGGTCCGCCGCGACCGCCGCCGCCACCGCCACCGCCGCCACGACCACCGCCGCCGCCACGACGATCGCCACCACGACCGCCACGGCGATCGTCACGGCCACCGCGCTCGCGGTCACGGTCACGCTGCGCTGCCTCGCGGAGCGCGCGATCGCTCGGATCCTCGATGCCCGCGTCCTTGCGGCGCTGGGTGCCCTCGAGGCACGCGTCCGCGACGCGCGCCGTGATGAGCTTGATCGAGCGGATCGCGTCGTCGTTGCCCGGGATCGGAAACTGGATCTGATCCGGGTCGCAGTTGGTGTCCGTGATCGCGACGATCGGAATGTTGAGCTTGCGCGCCTCGCGGACGGCGATGTCCTCGAGGGCCGGGTCGATCACGAACACCGCGCCCGGGAGCGCGTGCATGTTCTTGATTCCGCCGATGTACGACTCGAGGCGCTCGCGCTCCTTCTCGAGGCCGAGCACTTCCTTCTTGGGGAGCTGCTCGTAGGTGCCGTCTTCCTTCATGCGCTCGAGCGAGCGAAGGCGCTCGATGCCCTGGCGGATCGTGCGGAAGTTGGTGAGCGTGCCGCCCAGCCAACGGTTGGTCACGAAGTGCTGACCGCAGCGGGCCGCCTCTTCTTGCACGATGTCCTGCGCCTGGCGCTTGGTGCCCACGAACAGCACGTATCCGCCCTTGGCCACCACATCACTGATGTACTGAAACGCCCTGGTGAACAGCTTCGCCGTTTGATCCAGGTCGATGATGTGAATGCCGTTGCGCGCGCCGTAGATGTACTGGCGCATCTTCGGGTTCCACCGCTTGGTCTGGTGGCCGAAGTGCACGCCTGCTTCGAGCAGGGCGCGTACGGGGAGCGGGGGCTCGTTGGTGGACTCCATCGTCTCGTTCATCGTCATGTGAATCAGTGCTCCGTCTTGGGTTTTTGAGTGTCACCTCCCGGGCGCCTCGGGGTCGGACCTCTCTGGCGTCGCTCGAGAGCGACGCTTGGATCGAGAGGACCCGCCGACCGCGGTGACCCGACGACCATCGCTGGTCGTCGGGGACGTCCGGTGTGTGATCACCTCGCGAGAATCTCAGCGATTTCACGAGGTGCCCCGAAAGGGGGCGAGGCTTATAGCGCTATCGTGCCGCGGGGACAAGGGCAGCGGGCGCCGGACCGATCCGGGCCGCGCGCGCCGCGAACGATCCGAGCGCTCGCACGCCCGCACACTCGCTGAGCTCCTTGGCGGGCAGCGATTTGCGAGCCAATGTCCGCCTGGCGATCGCTCGACTCTCGGCCGTTCACGCGAGAAAATCACCGCGATGGCCACGAAGAAGTCCGCCCCGAAGAAGCCGCGATCGCCCGCTGAGTCCGAGCGCCCGCCGTCGGTCGAACCGAAGAAGCTCGCCAAACTTTCGACTCGCTACCGCGCGTTGCTGGCGCAAATGCACGCCTCGCTCGTCAGCGAGAAGCGCGGCTGGGACTCGTACTACGAAGCCGTCGACGAGGTCGTGAGCAAGAAGCTCTACGTCGCCGACGGCTACGAGAACGCCAAGGAATGGCTGACCGAGCACGTCGCCGAGACCGAGCGAACGGCGCTGCGGTACGCGCGCGTCGCCAGGCTCGCGTCGCCGGACGAGATCGCGAAGTACACCGCGACGAAGATCGATCTCGCGCTCTCGATCCGGGACGCCAAGGCGGTCGCAGACGCCAAGAAGAAGGGAGTCGAGCTCGAGCGCGATCCCGACGAGGCCAAATCGATCGACCTGGCAGCGCAACGCTACTCGGTCGCGCGCGACGGAAAGAAGAGCACGGTCGATCTCGAAGCGGTCACGACGCCCGAGCTCCGCGCGATGCTGCGCTCGTTCGGGACGCGTCCCAAAGGCCCCGCGCCGGCGATGAGCGACGAGGCGACCCGCGCGAAACGAGCGTTCACCGAGACCGCCGGGCTCGAAAGCGTGAGCGTCGAAGAGAGGGACAGCACGGTGACGATTCGCGGGTTTCGACCGGACCAGATGAGGGCCGTAGCAGACGTGCTCCGCGACGCCGCACGCACGCCCAAGGCGTAGACCGCCATGATGCTCAGCATCATCCGCCATGATGCTCAGCATCATCCGCCATGATGCTCAGCATCATCCGCCATGATGCTCAGCATCAT
>LNEO01000097.1 GCA_001465015.1 Deltaproteobacteria bacterium Ga0077539
CTCTGGCCGTCAGGCGAGCGTGTTGCCGCTTGGGTGTTGACGCCGCTACTGATTTTCCTGCGGATGTGCACTTTCGAACCGAAATCCGGTTCCCTGCTTAGGTTGCGTTCGCCGCTGCTTTCTCGGGCGATACTGTGTTGGCTCTCTGTAGACCTCGCACGCCGTGGAGCATCGATCGCGAGACGTCGACCGCGAGCAACGCGCGAACGCGGGGCGCAATTCGAGCGGCAATCCGGACGGTATCCGCGCCGAAGTCCATCACCGTGAGCGAGGCGTCGAGCGAGACCTCGCGCTCGATCGCAGCGAACACGCCCTCGGAAATCTGCGCGGAAACGGGCCGCTCAGCGCGCGTTTCCAGTCCAGCGGTCGAGCATTCCGACTGCGGAGCCGTGGACCAAGACGTCGAAGGGGATCCCGTCCCTCGCCGTCAGCCTGAGCCGCGCGGATGGACCTCCTTGAATCATCCGGTCACCGGGTCCCAGATGCTCGATCCGTACCTCAGCGACCGACGAGAAATACGCGCGCCCCACGGTTCCGTCGTCGCGCTCGCGCACGAGCACGAGTCGATTGTGGGTCGTGATCAGCAAGGTGATTCCCAGCGATCGCAGCGTCGCGACCGCGCCAGCGCCGACGAGCGCCGTCGCGATCACGCTCACGGCAGCCGTCGCGAGCTGCGCGGCGAGCGAAGGGCCGTCCGCGAGTTCTCCGACCCACATCCATTGAACGGTCTCGCCAGGGGCGAGGCCGAAGTGCGCAGCCGTTCCGCTCGGGGTCATCTTTGCGTACGAGCGAAACACGTACACGCCGACGCCCGCGACGAACCCGAGCAGCACGAGGTATCCCAACGCGTTTTGCATCGCCGAGGAGAAGACTGTAGCGCGCGCGCTGCCATGATTCGCGCCCTCCCACGAGCGAAGGTGACGGTCGCGCCTCGCTACATGACGTACCGATTGAAGAGCGGCAGCCTCACGTGGGTCGGCATCGGGCTGCTCGTGACAACGAGGTGCCCGACGAGCGCCCTCTGAACGCAGCTGACCATCGCAGCCTTCGCCCTCGTCGGGTTGTCGAGCGCGTTGACCGCCACGATCCGTCGGCTCGTCGTGTCGAACACGATCGCGAACACCATGTCCCAGCCCTCGGCGGTGCCCTCTGTCGGCAGGACCTGCGCGGCGTTCGCGCACACCTCGATCCGACCGATCACAGGCCCAAACGCTCGGATCGCCTCGTCGCGGCGCATGCCCAAGAGCTGCCCAGATCGAATCGAGGTCTGCACCGGGCGACGAGCGCCTGTCGCAGCGCGCTGAGCGGGCGCGCTCGGCGTTTCGACAGTGATCGCTCCCGCGTTGTCTCCGCGACTGCGCCCGCGAGAGCGCCGAGGCTCGACAGCGCCCGCGTGGGTGTCCGACGCGTCCGAAGCCAGCGCCACGTCGACCGGCGGCCCTGCGAAGCTCGGCGCGTACGTGCCGTTGTTCGCCCCTCCGCTGAGCGCGCGTTGCTGCGCCATCCACGCGGCGCGTTGCGCTTCGAGCACCGCGGCGCGACGGCTCGCGCGCTGGTTGCGCAACAGGAGACCGAGCACGCCGCCGAGGCTCGCGAGCGCGATCACGGACACGACGGCGAGCGGGAGCCACGAGCGACTCTGCCGGGCGTGCTCGGGCGCCTGCGCTCGCGCGGGCGGCGAAGCCATCGCGGGAATCAGCGCTCGTGCGGGCACCGACGGCTGCGGCTGCGCGCGCGGATCACCGAGAATTCCGGTCTGCGCCGAGCTCGCGCTCGACGACGCGACGGGCGGGGCGTGCGTCACCATCGCGACCTGTGGCATCGCCGCGGTGGCCGCGAACGCGTCGCTCGCGGCCGAGGGCTGGTGCACGAACGGCGCGAGCGCGACGCGCAGCTCGTCCGCACTTTGAAAACGTGTGTCGACGTCCTTCGCCATCGCTCGCTCGACCACGGCGACGAGCGCTCGAGGCACGTCCGCGCGCAGCGACGCGATCGACGGCGGCGTCTCTTCGAGGATCGCGAACAGCAGCGCGTGGTAGTTGGTCGCTTGAAACGGCAGCCGCCCCGTGAGCATTTCGTAGAGCATCACGCCGGTGGAGTACACGTCCGTGCGCGCGTCGACCGGGCGACCGCGGGCTTGCTCGGGGGACATGTACGCGGGCGTTCCCATGACGGCGCCGGTGGAGGTGAGCTTGCTGCTCGTCCCGTGCGCGTCCGTGAAGCGCGCGATGCCAAAATCGAGCACCTTCACGACGTCGCGCACGCCCGAGACCTCCGTGAGAAACACGTTGTCGGGCTTCATGTCGCGGTGAACGATCCCCGCCTTGTGCGCGATCGTCAGCGCCGAGAGCACCTGCGAGCCGATCCACGCCGCGCGCCCTGCGGCGAGCGCTCGCTCGCGCTCGAGCACCTGCGCGAGCGACGCGCCCGCGAGGTACTCCATCACCAAGAACACCTGCGAGCCGTCGGCTCCGAAGTCCGTCACGCTCACGATGTTCGGGTGCCCGAGCGACGCAGCCGCCTGCGCTTCGCGCTGAAATCGCGCGACCACCTCCGCGTTCTTCGCGAATTCCGCGAGCAGCACCTTGAGCGCGATCTTGCGGCCGAGCCCCTCTTGCACCGCTTCGTACACAGCGCCCATGCCACCAGCGCCGAGCTTTCGAACGATTCGGTACCGGCTCGCGATCAGGGTCCCTGGCGCGAGCTCATCGCTGGCGGTGCTCATCGATGCGGGACACGAGCGTACCAGAGCGCGGGTACGGGATTTCAACGAGGATGTCGCCGCGGGCCGTCACCCCTCCGAGAGCGCCTTCGCGACGCTGGGAACCGCCACCGCGACGAGGCCAACTTCGACGGCGGATACCTGACGGACCTCGCGCGCGCCTACGACCACTTCTTCGCGGGCTACACAGACGACAAGCCTCGATCGCGTGAGCTTTGCATCCGTGGTCGACGCGCGACTCCGGTGCCACACCCGGTGGCAGGCTCGCTGCCACCAGTGGCAGAGGCGCTGCCACCGGAACTGGCACCGCGCGACGCAGCCGCACGATTTCGAGAAGCGACGAGACGCGGGTGCGCACTACTGACGGTCGAGGGACGCGCGCTCGTGGACAGGCGCGTCAAAAGAAAGGCACTCGAACTGATGAAACGCACGCTCTCGTTGTGCGCGACGGCGACCATTGTCTCGCTCGCGCAGACCGCTACGGCGCAACCAATCCTGACGCTCGGGCCGGCCATACAGTCGGAGCCGGCCATGATCGAAGCAGCGGTCGCGCGCTCGAACAATCAGGTCGTCGTCGTCGAGCGGTCGAGCTCGGTGTTTGGCATTCGCGCGCGTCTCGGCGCGATCCCTCCGGATGGATCGAGCAGCCTCGGCGCGCCGACCATCCTATCAAACGACGGATACCAACCCGCGGTCGCGGCGTTCAACAACGAGGTCGCCGTTGTGTTTCAGTTCGGCGCGTCGGTCGGGCCGCTCATGATTCTGCGAGGAACGATCGCAGGCACGACGATCAACTGGCACGGCGCAGCTCAGCGCTACGACACTGGCGCCAGCCCGGCGATCGCGATGTGGGGATCGCGCGTGGTCGAGGTTCATCAGGGCTCGCTCGGCGTCGGCACGCTCTGGTATCGAACCGGGACCATCGTCACCGGAGGGATCGTCTGGAACGGCAAGGCGCAGCCGTACGACACAGGGGCCAATCCCGCGATCGCGATGTACGGCACGCGCGTCATCGAAGTGCACCAGGCGACGACAGGCGTGGGCGCGCTGTGGAATCGAACTGGCGCGCTCGCGGTCAACGGCGGGGTGACCTGGCAGCAGTCGTACTTGTACGACTCCGGCATCAACCCTTCGATCGCAGCGAACTCGGTCGGCGTCGTGGAAGTGCACCAAGGCGCGGCGATCGGATCGCTCTGGCAACACACTGGGACGTACAACGGCGACGGGACGATCGAGTGGGACGCGTTCTGGCTTCGGCAGATCGACGGCGTGGGGACCGGACCGTCTCTGTGTGACCGCCTCCTCGTGTACGTGGGCAGCGGCTTCGGCTTTCTCACGAGGCGATCGGTGAGCTACTACTCGCTCTGACGTGGCGAATGGGAGCGCGCCGCGACGCCCTCGACGTCACGCCTTCGGCCCGTGAGCACGGTGACGGTCGAAGCGCAGCGGCGAGCGAGCGCCTCGAACGCCTTGGTGTCCTCCGCAGCCGTTCCGCTCGGGGTCATCGTTGCGTACGAGCGAAACACGTACACGCCGTCGGGCGCGTCATCGTAGCGACCCACGATCGCGTTCGCGATCGAAGGCAGCTTTCGTTCACAGCTCACTTTTTCGTGAGAACTCCGCGATCGCGTGCCCAATCACTGAGCATCCCGATGATCACTCGCTCTGCCTCGATGCTCTCGTTCGGCCTCGCGCTCGCCGCGTGCGGCCCGCAGTCGGTCACGCCCGGAGGTGACGCGAGCGCCACCGACGCGGCCGCAAGCGATAGCGCAGCGCCCACGGACGCGGCCACTGCGACGCCGTGCGGCGCTCCCGTCCCGCTCTTCGACGCAGACTCGGACAGCGCCGAGACCATGGCGTTTGCGCCCGCACGAAGCGGCTACGTGAGCGTCGTGGGGACCCGCGCTGGAGCCGTGTTTGCGCAGGCGTACGACGGCAACTGGACGCCGGTCGGCGCGCGGCTCGAGCTGCCGTCGCAAGCGCCCTCGAGCATGTACGGGCGTCGCGAGCCGTCGGTCGCGTTCGAAGACGGTCGCGGCGCGATCACGTACGGGGCCTCGTTGCACGAAGTCTCGATCAGCCCTGCGCTCGAGCTCTCGCTTGTTCGGAGCGTCGTCGCTGAGCAGGACGGAACCCGCCACGCGTTGCTCGGCGCATGGCCGCGGACGGACGACCTCGGACGCGAGCACATTACGGCGATTACGACGGACGGAAGCGGCTGGGAAGCCATGAGCGGCCGCATCGCGCGCACGGCGACGACCACACAAAACGCCAACTTCTACAACGCGGCCGTGCGCTTTCCGACGACGTACAACGACTACGTCGCGTTCGACACGATCGCGCAGCGAGACATCAACAACAACGTGAGCATCCGTTCGTACATCCCTGGCCACGGAATGATGCTGCTCGGGGTCGACCGGATCGAACGCGGAACGATGATCGGCGAGCCCGTTCGCGTCGGCGACGCGCTGTGGCGATTGCACCGCCAGGCGAGCGAACCATCGCGCGGGCTCAGCGAAGAGTTCGCGCTCGTGCAACACGACCCCGCGCGGGGCGACACGCGAGGGCGCATGGCGATTCGTGAGACTGGCCTCGTCACGACCGGCGCGCTCGCCGCACGCGCAGCGAGCACGAGCGTCTCGGACGTGCTCGTCGCATGGACTCGCGCGGACCGATCGCAGCCGAACACGAACCAGATCGTGGCGCAGTGGGGCCCGAGCGGCGCGCGCACGACGCTGATGACGCTCGCTGCGTCGGGCCCCTCCGCGGTCGTCCACGGTGCGTGGGTCGAGTCGAGCGGCGCGCGCGGGTGGCTCGTGTACGGCCTCTACGCGCCCTATCAGCCGAGCACGCCGGCGCGACGCCAGCTCTTCGCCCAGTGCGTCGCGCGCTGAGCGCTTCGCCGTTGCGCGCCGTCCCCGAGCGCCGCAGCGCCGATCGCGCTGTCCTCGGACGCGAGCGCTGCGCTTGATGTCCTCCCGACGCGTCGCTGTACTCGCTGTGCTTTCGCTGGTCGGATCGTCGATCGGCAGCAACGCGAACACGTCCGTCGAAGCGCAATGGCGGCCTGCGCGCCCCTGCCCTTCGAGCGACCCCGCGCAGATCGAAGGTCGCCCTTGCCGCACGCGCAACGCAGCGTGCCGCATCCGTGGCGAGACCAGCGCTGAGGACCGGCACTTCACTTGCGCGTCGTTTTGCGGCGCCGCCCCGCGCTGGTGCCGGCAGCCGTGCGACGGACCGCCGTGCGCATCGGACTTGCGGCGACCCTGACCGCGAGTCATCGCTCCGCGACCTGCGCTGCGTTGAACGACGCGCGTCGCTGGTGCACCCTCGCGATCGATGAACAGCCTGCCTCGCCACGCGCGCGTCGCCCGCGCCCTCGCGCTCAGCTGCGCTGCGACCTCGATCGTGGCCGGGTGCGAGCCGTCACGGGAAGCGGCGCCGAACACGTTTTCGAGCGCGACGACGACGAGCGGCGATCGAGCCACGCTCGTCCGTGACGCGAGCGTGAGCGACAGCGGCATCGCGGTCGCCGAGCCGCCGCCTCCGATCGGCGTAGCGGACGTGTCGAACGGCGCTCCGTGCAACACCGTCGGAATGACGCGTACGTTCGGCGACCCGCGGGACCAAACGCATTGCACTTGCGCCGCGAACGGATCGATCCTGCGGTGGAACTGCTACACGGACTCGATGACGGTCGAAGGGCCGCTCCCGCCGCCAGAGCTTCTCTCGTAACGAAGCACGGAGCCCCTGGACACGCGAGCCTCCCTCGACTCCGTCAGAACAGCGGCGGGACTCGCTCGACGTCGGCGCGCAGGAATCGACGCCCATCTTGAAAGTGTGTGACGAGGAGGGTCTTTCCGCTGCGTCGAGAGGATCCCGTGCGCGACCATCGCGAGGCGGCTTCGCTGCTCAACGTGAATCGGCGCCACCGTCGCCGCGCCGAAGTACAACAGCGGCTCCGCGAGCCACTTGCTGTGCAATTGACCAAACGAATCGACCACCTCCGAGTTGGGAACCTCGACTCGAAACAGCGGCTCGATCATGCGCTGGCCGACGAACGGCTGCTCGGGCACCCACGACGGAAGCAAGAGCAAGAGCACTGTTGTCGGCGCGAACTCGCCTCGTGCGCGACCGACCTCTTCGGCGATCGTCCAGGCGATCTGCGACTTGTCAGCGTCCGTCGATGCGAGGCGGCCAACGGCGAGCCGCACCCATTCGTGGACGACATCCGCGTGCATTTTCAGCGCCGTTCGCTGCGCCCACTCGTGCGCAAAGAGCCGCCGCGCCTCTGCGCTCGACGCCTCGAACAAGAGCCGCAAGATCGCCTTGTGTAGAAAGACCTGCAGGGCCCATCGGCGCTGCGGCTCGAGCAGGATGCGCAAGACCGCGACGACCTTGTCCATGGCGACCCACGCGTGCAGGTTCGCCAAGATCGAGAGGATGGGACATCCAACGGAGGTGGGTCTGGCACGCGTGAGCCGACGGCGACCCGATCGCCCGTTGCCTCTCCTCATCCTCTGCCCGATGGTGCGAGGACGCGCCCGTCCCACCGCGCCGCTCCGCGCGTTCGCCGCTGCTTTCTCGGGCGATACTGTGTTGGATCCTTCTTCACCGCGGGCTCGACGACGATCATCGGCGTCAAGTCCAACACCGCGGGCGGCTGCGGAACGTTCACGATCAACGCCATGATGATGTGACGCGCGATTGATTGTGTGTGCGTACCCCCGCGGAGGCTCGCGCCGAGGCGCGCCGCTGGTGGCCGAACAAAGAATCCTCTGCCAGGCTGTGTCGACGCACACATGTCCCGAAGCCTCGATCGATCACAGGGCCGAGCGCTCGCGCTCTTGATCGCTGCGAGCGTCGCGACGTTCTCCACCGATGCGTCAGCCTACGCGGCGCCGACGCCATCCTTCGGCGCGCCGTACACGATCGTCGCGACCGGCGCGCAGGCGCCGCGCATCGTCGGCGCCGAGCTGCATTTCTACGCGTCGTTCACCGGCTGCGGCGCGCATCAGTTTACTCCGGTGTTTCGCCGGCAGACCATGGGGCCGATCGTGTGGTTCGTGCACAGCGGCGCGGATCGCTGCGCCAGGCCGCAGCTTCAATTGGTCCGGCTGAGGCTCACCGCGATGATGCAACGCGAGGGGCTCGTGTGGCTCTTTGCTCCAGGCGGCCATCACATGATGGTCTCGCTTCGGCTGCGGCGCGTCGTGCAGCCGGGCGAGTCTGCGTAGCCACGTGCGAGCTGGCGTTGTTGGCTGGCGCTCAAGGGCAGGATGAAGCCGGGATCATCCTGTTCACCGCTGGCAGGGCGCGGAGGTACTGCGCGATCACTCGCGCGGTCTCCGTTGTCATGTTGATCGGGGCGGCGCCGTAGCGGGGCATCGTGCTGCAGAGCGAGCGGCCGCTCTCGTCCGTGCCCTCGCGAATCGCGCGAACGACTTGCTCCTCGGTCCACGCGCCGAGGCCGGTGGCCATGTCGGGTGTGAGGTTGGAGCCGTGCGCCATGGTTCCAGGCCGGGGCGTGCTCTGCCCCGAGAGCACTCCGTCAGCGGCGTTCATCGATTGGTGACAGTTGCGACAGCCGAACATCGCGACGAGCGCCTCGCCGGAGGGCGCGGCCGCGTCGGCGGCAGGGGCGTCGGCTGCGGCATCTGTTCCGGGCGTGGGAGCGTTGCTGCAACCGACAGCGAGCGCGGCAACTACGAGGGTCGAAAAGAAACGCTGGTTCATTGGGGATTCTCTGTTCGTTGTGTTTCGGTCAGGCGCGCGCGGCGATGGGCGCCTTGCGCGCGTGTTCCCAAGCGACGAACGCCGCCATGCCGCCGACGACGAGGTTCACTGGAATCATTCCGAACTCGCCGCGGCTCGCATGGGTAAGCG
>LNEO01000098.1 GCA_001465015.1 Deltaproteobacteria bacterium Ga0077539
CGAGCCCCGCCGCAGCGAGCGGCGTGAGCTTCGGCATCACTCGGGTCGCCGCGGGGAGTACCACGCCCACCGCGCCCAGCACCTCGACGAGGCCGATGAAGCGCATCGCGCCGCCGATTGCGCCGCTCACCCACGGCATCTGCGCGCGCAGTTGATCCAACGGCGCCGTGAGCTTCATCTCACCCGACAGCAAAAACACCGCGGCGAGAAGTCCCTGGGTCACCCACAGTTTCACGTGGGTGCCGCGAGACGACGAACTCGTTAGAGCGATTGTGTCCTGCATGCCGAACTCGCTGTGAGGGGGAGCATGGCGACACTCAAATTGCTCAACAAGACAACGAATTTCATCCATCGTGTTGCAGAATTAGAACACCACTCCCGCGCTGA
>LNEO01000099.1 GCA_001465015.1 Deltaproteobacteria bacterium Ga0077539
CCTCCCACGGCTCGATGGTCTCGAGCGCAGCGCTCGCGTTGACGCGATAGAGGTGCTTGAACAAATCGAAGAACACGACGAAGTAGTCGCGCTGCAGATCCGTCGCGACGCGCTCGATCTCCGTGGACTTGCCGGAGCCAACTCCGCCGCTCAGCACCACCTTCTTCGCCGACGCAGCAAAGCGCAGCGTTGCGGTGATCCTCGCAGCAGGGCTGTCTGCTCGCGGCACGATCCACTCACGGCGATCGTCAACGGCAGGGCTGAAGCGCCCGTCAACAGCCTGCCAGAACTCGACCGCTGATTGAATCGCCAAAGCGTCGCTCCTGGAGTGGAACTTACCGATCAAATCCTCATCGGCATGATGACGCCGACGAAGTCTTCGACCTCGGGCATGCGGATCACGCCGGGGTCGAGCTCGCCCGACAGCTCGATGCTCACGTCCTCCGAGGGCAGCGCGCTGAGCACGTCGATCAGGTACTTCGAGTTGAAGCCCACGGTGAGATCGGTGCCGTCGAGCTCGATGGACATCTCGTCCTGACCTGCGCCGAGGTCGGGATTCTCGCTGGAGATGATCAGCTTGCTCTTGCTGAACTGCAGCTTGACGCCGGACGTCCGGTCGCTCGCGACGACGCTCATGGCGCGCAGCGCTTCGAGCAGCTCGGCCCTGCCGACGCGCGCCTTGCGCTCGGAGGAGGCGGGGATGACCTGCGAGTACGGCGGAAACGTCGCGTCGACGAGCTTGACCGCGATGACGGTGCCTTCGCGCTGAACGAACAGGTTAGAGCCCGAGCGGCCGAGGCCGACAGAGCCCATGCCTTCGGCCTTCTTCTCGGCGCGGATCTCGTCGAGCAATCGACGGAGCTCGGTCACGCCCTTGAGCGGAATGAGGATCGAGAGCTTACCCGCGCCCGAGTCTTCGACCTGTTTTTCGGCCTTGGACAAGCGGTGACCGTCGGTGGTCACCATGCGCAGCACGCCGGTGTCGGCCTCGAAGAGAGCGCCGGACAAGTGCGGGCGCGTGTCGTCCTGGCTCATCGAAAAGTTGGTGAAGTGAATGAGGTCGATGAGCGCCTCGGCAGAGGTCTGGCGCAGTTCTGTCTTCCCGGCGCTCGGCAGGGTGGGAAAATCCTCCCCGGGCATCCCGACGAGGTCGTACTTGCGCCGACCGCTCGAGACCCTCGCCGAGAAGTTGGGCGCGATCGACACGGAGACCTCGCCCTCGGGCAGGTTCTTCACCATGTCGAAGAGCGACCTCGCCGGAAGTGCCACGGAGCCGCCCTTGCGGACCTCTGCAGGGCACGAAGACGAGATGGCGATGAGGAGGTCCGTCGCTGCCAGACGAAGCGCTCCAGAGCCATCGCTGGCGATCAGGACGTTGGTGAGCACGGGCATCGCGCTCTTCTTGTCGGCGACGCTCTGCACTCGGCCGAGCGCCTTCATGAACTCTCTCTTGCTGACGACGAACTCCATCGACGGACTCCCTCTGTGAGCGCTGGCTCCCTCTCTTATTCTCTGAAGAAGAGAGAGATAAATTTAAAGGTAGAGATAGTAGGGCCTGTGGGATCTGTGAAATGTGCCCCAACTCATTGATTCGACGAAGTTTTCGGTGTGGACACGGGTAGTGGGTCCCGCTGTGGATAACCCCAACAAGTGGGGGTGGGGTTGGGCGACCCGAGGTTGTTCACTGGCTGAATCCACGCTCTTCCACAGGGGTTTTCCACAGCGAAAGACACGTTTGGTCAACCTCCGAGCTTGGCCAACACGCCGTCGACGTCGGTGCGAATGGGGTCGTGCTCCTCGAGCAGCTTCTTTACCTTGTTGACCGCCGCGAGCACCGTCGTGTGGTCCTTGCCGCCGAACTTCGAGCCGAGCTGGGGAAAGCTCGTCCCGAGCTTCTCGCGGCAGACGAACATGGCCACCTGCCGGGCCCGCGCGATCTCCGCGTGTCGCTCTTTTCCACAGAGCTGGGCGACGGTCACGCGAAAGTACTGGGCGGCGGCCTTCTGGATGTCCTCGACCGTGGTGACCTGCTGTCGCATCGGGATGCGCAGCGCGGCGCGCACGGTGGCCGCGTCGACGACGGTCATCTTGGACAAGCTCACCTGGATGGCGAGCTTCATGAGCGCGCCCTCGAGCTCGCGCATGTTCGCGGTGACCGTTCCTGCCAGCAGAAACGCTGCTTCGTCGTCGAGCGCGACGCCCTCGATCGCCGCTTTTTTGCGGAGGATCGCGACGCGCGTCTCGAGCTCGGGGGGATAGACCTCGGCGACCATGCCCGACGAAAACCGGGACACCAGCCGATCGGGCATGCCCTTCAAGTCCTGCGGCAAGACGTCGCTCGTGAGCACGACGGGCTTGTCCCTCTGAAACAGCGCGTTGAACGTGTGAAAAAACTCGTCCAGCGTCTGCTCTTTTCCCGCCAGAAACTGCACGTCGTCGATGAGCAGCGCGTCGCAGTGGTTGCGGTAGCGCGCGCGAAAATCGTCCATCCCCTTGGTTTGCACCGCGTTGATGAACTCGTTGGTGAAGTGCTCGGCCGACACGTACACGACCCGCGCGCCAGTGTTTTGCACGAGCAATCGATGGCCGATCGCGTTGGCGAGGTGCGTCTTTCCCAGGCCCGACGGTCCGCAGAGAAAGAGCGGGTTGAACCGCCGCCCCGTCGGGTCGCCCATCGAGACCGCCGCGGCGTGGGCGAGCTGGTTGGACGGGCCGACGACGAAGTTCTCGAAGGTGAAATTCGGGCGCAGCCCCGAGCTGATCGCTCCCGTGGGCGGCGGCGGGGCGGCGGGCTTCGCGGGCTTTGCCTGCGAGGACTGCGCTCCGGTGTGAGCCATGCGCGGCGCGGCCGCCGGTGGCGTCGGTCGCGGCGCGGTCCTCGGCGCCGGGCTGACCGCGCTCTGCGCAGAGGGAGGCGGAGGCGCGCTCGGACGCGGGGCAGACGACGCTGTTGCCGTCGGCGTTGGGGCAGAAGGCCGTGACGCCGGGCCGCTCATGGTCGACGGCGATTGCGATGGCGTCGCAACGCCCGCGCTCGGCGTCGCTGGCGCTGGGCGCACCGTGAAGTGAAGCTGCCAGGGGATCCCCGTGGCGCTCGCGAGCTGCTCTTCGACCGCCCGCGCGAAATTGCGCGCGGCCCAGTCGCGGGCGAACTCGTTGGGCGCCTCGAGCAACAGCGTGCCACCTGCGTCGTCACCAGAGACGTCCATCGCCGACAGGGGCCGAAGAAACGTCTCGATCGTGCGCGGGTTGTACCGCCCCTGCGCGGCGAGCGCGTCGAGAACGGTTGTCCACAGGGCAGAGGGTTCGAGGTCGACCATAGATGGGAAGCGCGCACCTTTCTCGATCGTTGCCCGGTGATGCCGCCTTTGGAGCGGTCGAACACCAGCCCGGCTTGCTTCTCACTACCCCTGTGGATAACGCGAGTTATCGACAGCTTTTCCCCAGGGTGCCCACCGATCGTGGTCGAGAAGTGGACGAAACGTCGCAGGGTCGATACTTCACAGGCCCCGACCCGCATGACCCTCCGCCGCTCGCTGACGACCTCTGCGCCCTCACCGGGACCTTCGCGCGCCCTGCGCCGCATCGCGCTCGTCGCTGCACCCGCGGCGCTCGCGTGCATGTTCGCGTCGCGCTCGGCCTCGGCGCAGATGGCTCCGGCGCCCGAAATGCGGACCGGAGGGTCGGGTTCTGTCGTCCGCAGGCTCGACGAGGACATCACGACCTCTCGCGCGCTCTCGCTCGGCGGTCGGGCAGAAGCCGCAGGGTCGAGCACGACAGCGCTCTTTGCCAACCCGGCGGGAGCCAGCGCGCTGCGCACCTATCACGTCGATGCGCTCACGCTGTACGACCCGACGATCGGTCGCTTTGCGGTCGGCTCGGGGATCATGGACAGCACCCGCAACCTGATCTCTGGCGGGTTTTCCTACGTGTTCAGCGCGATTCCAGACGGGCCCGAAGCGCGGACCTCGCACGACGCGAGGCTCGTGGTGGGGGTCAACCTCGGGCAAATGGTGGGGCTCGGCGTGCGCGGGCGATACCTCAACGTGTCTGGCGCGCAGGCGGCGCCGCAGTCGCAGGGCCTCGAGCGCACCGCGTGGGGAGGCTTCACCGTCGACGCGGGCCTGCACGTGCACCCGATGCGAGAGTTTTCGCTCTCGGTCACCGGCTACAACCTGAACAACGTGAACACGACCGCGGCGCCCATCGGCGTGGGCGGTGGCCTGGCCGTGTCGCCCATCCCGCAGTTGACGTTCGTGGCGGACGCGCTGGTCGATTTTCGGTCGACCAACGCCGTGCGCGGGCGGTACTCGGGCGGCGCCGAGCTGTTTCTCGCCAACCGCTACGCGATCCGCGCCGGCTACCTCTTCGACGACACCCGAGGCGGATCGCAGGCGTTTACCTTGGGCGCGGGGTACATCGACCAGAATTTCGGCGTCGAGCTGGGCTACCGGCAGGCGGTGGTGCCCGACATGCAGACGACCCTGCTTTTGTCCGTGCGTTACTTTTATCAGGCCGCGGCGCAGCAACAGCAGCCGCAAGCGACGGTCACGCAATAGTTAACGCCGCGCAGGAGAGGGCTCTTTGCGCGCTATCGAGGGCCGGGCTGAAACCCGGTACACTGCGCGCTGTCTGAACTGCATGTGCTCGAGCTCGATGACAGCGTCCCCGACGAGGAATGGGTGAGCCAGCTTTCTCCCGAAGAGGAAGCGCGCCTCGTCGAGCGCTTGAAGAAGCGCGACGAAGCGGCGTTCAGCCAGTTCGTGCTCGTGTATCAGCAGCGGGTCTACTCGCTGCTCGCGCGGATGTTGGGAAACCGCGAAGAAGCGAAGGACGTCGCGCAGGACGTGTTCTTGACGGTGTTCAAGAACATCGATTCGTTTCGCGGGGATTCGAAGCTCTCGACGTGGCTCTATCGAGTGGCCGTCAACCACTGCAAGAACAAGATCAAGTACCTCGACCGACGCAACACGCGAAAGCACGACGTCATCGACGACACTCGCGAGGGGGCGGTGTCCGACGGCGGCGTGATCGGCGGGCGTCCCGCGCGCCCCGACGAAGCGGCGCAGGGCAACGAGCTCGAGCAGGCCGTGCGCACCGCGCTCGCGTCGCTCGACGAGGAGCACAGGCAGCTCATCGTGCTGAGAGACCTCGAGGGGCTCGCGTACGAAGAGATCGTCACCATCACGGGCCTCCCTGACGGAACGGTGAAGAGCCGTCTGCACCGCGCGCGCGCCGCGCTCAAAGAGGCTATCGAGAAGGGCGTAGGATGGAAGATCGCCACGTGAGCCTTTCGGACGACGAAGTTCGCGAGCGCTTCAGCGCCTTTCACGACGGAGAGCTTTCTCCGGACGAAGCGAAGGTCGTGCGCGGACGACTCGCCGAGAGCCCGCAGCTCGCGGCGGAGTTCGAGGCGTTCGAGCGCGTGATGGGCGGGCTCGCGTCGCTCGCGTCGCACGGCTCGCACGACGGGCCTGCTCCCACGCCGCGGACTCAATCGCTGCCGCCCGACCCCAAATCCGCCGCTGAATCATCGGCCAAGAGCGGCAAAGAGCCAGGAGACGCCAAGCGCGAGCCGGCCGCCACGCCGCCGAGCGAGCAGTCCGGGCGCCACTCCGTGCTGCCCGAAGACGAAGCGGTGGATCTCTTGCCGGACCTGCAAAAGACCATTCACAAGCGCTCGGGCGGCAAGTTCTACAAGACCCGCGCTTCGCGTGTGATCGGCACGCGGCCGATCGAGGTGGTCGCCGCGGTCACGCTGGTGTTGCTCGTGCTCGTGTACGTGATGATGAGCTACGTGTCGGGGCTGCGCCCTGCGGAGGCGCCGCCGAGCGGCGCTGTGCAGACCGGTCGCTGACGTTCGCGTGCGATCTGCGGTCGGCACGCTCGCAGGCTCGAATGTTGAAAACATGTGTGACGTTACACACCTGTCTTCCTTCTCGCTGGGCTCTGCGGTAACACTGCGCCTCGGAGCCATCCTTGAAGATCCCTCGCTCTGTGACTTATCGCATTCGTCAGGTGCTCGACGAATGGCTGCCGCCCGCGATTCGTGATCGAAAGTTCTTCACGTGGCTCCCTGCGCGGCTGCTGTTCGGCCCCGAGGTGGATCTGTTCTTGGACTTCAAGTCCCGCGCCTTGAACCTGACCGACGAGGAGTTCGCCGAGATCTACCGCCGAGCGCATCGGTTCGTGATCCAGCGGGAGACCGACCTGACGCCGGGCTCGTTGGTGGCGGTGCTCGACGCGGTCGAAGGCCAGAGCGTGCTCGAGGTCGGCTGCGGCAACGGGTTTCTCGCGGACCAGTTTTCGAAGCACAGGCTGAACCGTCGCGTCGTGGGCTGCGACATCGTCGTGGACGAGGACGTCATCGCTCGCTATCCGCACGTCGAGTTCGTCGAGGCGAGCGCGAACAAGCTGCCCTTCGACGATCACTCGTTCGACTGCGTCGCGTCGACGCATGTGCTCGAGCACGTTCAGAACATCGGGCTTGCGATGGCCGAGCTGCGTCGCGTCGCCAAGAAGCGCGTGGTGGTGGTCGTGCCGCGGCAGCGCCCGTATCGCTACACGTTCGACCTGCATATTCACTTCTTTCCCTACGCGTACACGCTGATCGCGGCGCTCAACCCCGAGGGGCCGCACTCGCTGCGCGAGGTCGAAGGAGACTGGGTGTACGTCGAGGAGATCGTCGACCCTCGCTGAGCTGCGCTCTTCGCGCTGAGCCGTGCTCTATCCAGCGCGATCTGCGGGGCTCCACGTCGTTCGGACCTCCATCGTGAGGTCCGCGCGCTCGCCGGCGAGCAGCCGAGTCGCGCCGGCGAAGGCGATCATCGCCGCGTTGTCCGTGCAGCTCTTGGCGGGCGGGACGTGCGCGATGATGTTGTGCTTCGCGCACGTTTGTCGGGTCTGCTCTCGAAGCGTGCGATTGGCGGCGACGCCGCCCGAGAGCACCGCGCGCAAGACTCCTTCGCGCTCGCACGCTGCGACCAGCTTGCGCACCAGGGTGTCCACGATCGCCGCTTGAACGCTGGCCGCGAGGTCCTCGAGCCCAGCGCCCTCGGCGGGCACGCCGTGGACCTCGACCCACTGCGCGACCGCGGTCTTCAGCCCGCTGAACGAGAACTCGAGCGAGCGCTTCGCCCGCATGGGCCTCGGCATCGGGATCTTCGTCGGGTCTCCCTTCTGCGCGAGTCGATCGATCACGGGTCCGCCCGGATATCCGAGTCCGCACAGCTTGGCGACCTTGTCGAACGCTTCTCCCGCGGCGTCGTCGCGCGTCGCGCCGAGCTCGCGGATGGCGCTCGGCGAATCGACGCGATAGAGCGCGGTGTGTCCTCCGGACGCGACGAGGGCGACGAAGGGAAACTCGGGCTTGTCTCCGACCGCCATGGGCCGATCGAGAAACGCCGCGAGCAAGTGTCCTTGCAGGTGATTGACGCCCACGATCGGCAGCGACCTCGCGAGCGCGATGGCCTTGGCGCACTGGACGCCGACGAGCAGCGCGCCTGCGAGGCCAGGGCCCTGGGTGACGGCGAGCGCGTCGATGTTGGACCAGCCGCCCGCCTCGTCGACCGCTTGCTTGATGACCGGGCTGATCGCGCGCAGGTGAGCGCGCGAGGCGAGCTCGGGCACGACGCCTCCGTACGGAGCGTGCACGGCGATCTGCGTGGCGATGACGTCGGACAGGACGTGGGCGCGCGAGAGGTCGTCGCTCACGTCGACGACGGACGCGGCGGTCTCGTCGCAAGAACTCTCGATTCCAAGCACGCGCATAGGATGGATGGCTCGGTGTTGGTGTGCGCCGCTCAGAGTCCAGCGGCGCGCAGGTCGGCCGCGATCTTGCGGTAGAACGCGATGTGATCGAAGCCTGAAGCGATCGGGCCGGTGCGCGCGATCTGGCCGACCTCGTCGAAGTGATCCGCCGGAATGCACCCTTGAAACTCGCCCCAGCGAGCGCTCTGGACGGTGACCATTCCATCGTTGACGTTGTTGAGCGGGTCGATGCCCTCGAGCAGCGCGGCGAAGGGCGCGAGCGGCAACGTGGTCGAGTCGACGCGGAGCGGCTCGTTTTCGTAGCGAGCGCCGCCGCACACCGCGACGCCGGTTCGCAAGTGGGAGCGCCCTGCGTAGGACCAGTATCGCACCCGAGGGTCGTCGGGGTTGGCGCGGTTGAACGCCATCGCCTCGCGCTCGCTGAGGCCGACGAGCGCGGCGCTGAGGTCCATGCGCTCGCGGGCCTCGTTGTAGGTCCACGCGAAGAGCATCGCGATCGCGTTGATGAACCCCTGCGTCGCGCCCGGAACGAAGCCGAGCACCGTGTCCGCGACGCGCGTGCCGCGGTGGGGCGTCGAGATGGTGACGAGCGCGGCGACGCGATCGCCGTAGCCCAGACTCGAAATCATGTGCCTCGAATCGAGTCCGCCCTGCGAGTGCGCGACGAGGATCACCTTCTGGCTGTTGGACTCGGCGAGGACGCGGTCGACGTAGCGAGACAATTGCAGCGCTCGCGCCGCGGGCGAATCGAAGGGGGCGACCTCGGCTTCGTACACGCGCTCGCCGCGCGCGCGGAGGTCACGCCCGACGTTGAAGTAGTAGTTGATCGGCCCGATGTCGCGAAAGCCCGCGAATCCGTGGTGGAGGATCAACGGGTAGGGCGGGCCGCGGCGCGCGCTCGCGTCGGAGGCGTCTGTCACCGCCGCGTCGGTCGCCGCGTCGGTCGGGGGAAAGAACACGTCTTCGAGCGATGGTTCTGCGTCCGGCGCGCTGTCTGTAGCGCTCGCGTCGACGCGAGCGTCTTGCGCACGAGCGTCGCGGGTGCCCTCGGGCGTCGCGCTGGCGCCACAGCCGACGGCGACAGTGAGCGCGCCCATAGCGGTCAGCGAGGTCGTCAACCGAAGCAGCGATCTGACGGGCATCACAGCAGCGATCGTGATTTGTAGCACTGATCGCAGCGGTGCTGCGTCGCGCCTGCTGATTGCGGCGCCGCCTTCCGTTGGCGAAACGCAAACCGAGAATCTCGGGAAATTTCCCAGGAGATTGCTCGTGGCGTTTCTGCCTTCCAACGGGGCGCCGCCGTAGGACTTTCTTTCTCCGCCCCCCGAACGCGTCAGGCGCTCAGCGCAAGGTGATCGGAAAGACCACCGTCGAGTACTGGTAGCCAGGCGTCGCGCTGAACACGACGCCGCGGACCATGGTGTTGACGCAGTTGTCGACGGTGTACGAGCCCGAGCTTCCGCCGGGCGCGGTGTACGCCGTGAGGACCGTGCCGTTGGGGCGGATCATGAAGCGCGTGGCCATCTGCGCGCCAGCGCGAGGATCGCTCGCGGCGCACGCGCGAAACATGGACATGCGCGCGTACATGACGCCCGAGATGTCGGACATCAATCGGTTGGCGCCGTTGGTCACGAAGGACGGCGACGACGGAACGCCGTACGTCGGGTTGCTCGGCGGAGCGTACGTGTTCTGCGGGACGTACGCGTTGGGCCGATACGAGTTGGTCCCGTAGGTGTTGGATCCGTAGCTGTAGCTGCTGCGCGCGGCGTTGAGCGAGTACTGCAGCTCGCGCAGGCGCGCTTCGCGTCGGGCTTGGGCGCTTCGGGCCATTCCGACGCCGACCATGATGAGTCCTACGAAGACGCATCCGACGACGGCGGCGATCACGCCCATCGACTTGCCTGCGCTCGGCGCGGTGGGCGCGCCAAAGGCTCCGCCCGGGGCGCCGAATGCACCCGCGGGAGCGCCGAACGCTCCGCCCGCAGGAGCGCCATAGGCTCCGCCGGGAGCGCCGAACGCTCCACCAGCAGGCGGAGCACCAAAGGCTCCACCGCCAGGAGCGCCGAACGCTCCACCCGTCGCGGGCGGCGCACCGAAGGCTCCACCAGCGGGCGGCGCACCACCAAAGGGACCGCTCGGCGAGGCCGGTGCCGAAGCGGGGGCGCCACCGAAGGCACCGCCGCCAGCGGGCGCACCACCGAAGGGGCCGCCCTGACTCTGCGTCGCGGGTGCTCCGCCGAAGGGGCCACTCGCGGTTGCGGGCGCTGACGCGTCAGCGCCGGGCGCACCACCGAAGGGGCCGCTCTGCGTGGGGGGCGCACCGAAGGCGCCACCACCACCACCGGGCGGCGGACCGAAAGGACCGCCACCACCACCACCAGGAGGACCAAAGGGACCACCACCACCGGGCGGGTTGCCGAAGCTCATTGTGTCTCGTGCTCCTTACGTGTTGCTCGATGAGTCTCGTGATCGCGTGAGATCAAAACTGTTGCGAATGCAGTTGATTCCCATCGGATCGAAGTGACTCACGACTGGTTCACACAACATCACTCGAAGATCGACCCTCGTCGGTCAGCGACTGAACGAAGAGGATCGTACCGCGAAGGTGAGCAACGCTGTCACATCCTCGGCAACTGCGCACGTCGCGCGGGTGCACCCAGAGACAGAAAACGTCCATCTCACGGTATGAGTGCGTTAAACACGCGAACAATCTACGAAATCCGAAGACTCCCGGTCGACGACGGAGTTGCGTTCTGTCGCCGCTCAGCGCTGACCCGCGGTCATCTTCGTCGGAATCGCGGGTTGGTCGGTCAATTGGGATTGGCGAGCGTGTCCCGCGTCGCGGTGGTGGCTCTGCACGCTCCGCGGGAGCAATCGATGCGGATGCCCATCGACGTCGCCTGCCATTGCGGGACGGCGAAGAGCGGGAGGATCGATCGCGTGGCGGTGCGGCACTCGGCGCCGCAGAGCGCTGCGGTGAGCGCGAGCGGGCGAATCTGCAGGCGATAGCCGCTGTCGAACTCGATCGTCCCGTTGGCTCGCGCTCGCACGTCGCGGTTGGCGTTGGTGACGGCGAAGTGAAACACCGTGCGAAAGCCCCCGGGCCGCGCGGCGAGCGCCCGCGCGAAGGGCGCCTGCTGCTCGGTGACCTGCGTGCGAAAGGTCCACGGCGCGGCGCGCGTGGTGAAGGACGGCTCGGCGCACACCCTGCGAGGTGGGCACGCGGTGCAGCGCCCCGCGACGCAGCGCGACTGCGCGCAGCCGCAGCCGTCATCGCTGTCGGGCGCAGGTCGGCAGTCGGCGTTTTCACTGCAGCTCTCCGAGCACGTCTCGACGCTGTTCATCCCGCAGGACTGTTGGCGCTCGACCCTGGGGGCGGCGCCCGCGTAGAGGTCCAGTCGATCGAGGGCGCACTGCGCGCGGAGCTGCAAGCGAGGCGAGGCTCCCTCGAGCGTGAAGCTGCACCAGCTCGCTTCGCGCTCATCGAAGTAGGTCCCCGACCGGGCGCGCGCGGCGGCGGTGCGCTGAAAGGCCTGATCGACCTCTGGTTCGCTCGCCGCTCGTGACGGTCGCAAGAGCGCGGCGAGATCCGAGTTGTCGTAGCGGCGGGGCGCTCCGTCGAAGCGCCGTTGCGAGACCGAAGCGATCAGCGCTTGATCGCGCAGGTAGCAGTTGGAGTCGGCGCCGGTGACATAGAGCCTGTCACCAGGGAGGCACGACGGTCGCGACAGCTCGAGCGAGGTGGCCTCGCCGCTTTGGAGCGCGGCGGTCTCGGCGTTGGTGGCGCGCCTCGAGGGCCAGTGCCAGCGGCTGGGTCCGGGCTCGACGTTGACCACCGGGGCGTCGAGCTGTGGTCTCGAGGGCGGCGGGGTGCGCTTGCTGCTGTAGACCCCGACCGCGCAGGCAACGACGGCGATGGTGATGCCGACAGCAGTAAACAGACGACCTCTGCGGGATTGAGTGCTGCCTTCGCCGTACGAGGTCATCGCGTGGCGGGACCATAGCGCGGACAGAGCCCTTCGTCTCGCGGTGCAGGCAAGGGGAGCTCACACAGGGACCGGTCGTTCGGGTACTGTCCGCGCCGCCATGAGCGAGACTCCCCTGCGACACACTCCCCTCTTCGATGAACACAAGACCCTCGGCGGGCGAATGGTCCCATTCGTTGGCTGGGAGCTTCCTGTGCAGTACTCGGGCATCGTGGACGAGCACCACGCGGTGCGAAAGGCCGCGGGGCTCTTCGACGTCTCGCACATGGGCGAGCTGGTGATCGAGGCTCCCTCGGCGGTGCACCTCGTGGGCGAGCTGGTGACCAACGACGTCGAGCGGCTCAACGACGGGCAGGCGAAGTACACGGTGTGCTGCAACGAGAAGGGCACGATCCTCGACGATTTGATCGTGTATCGCGTCTCGACCGAGAAGGTCCTGGTCGTCTGCAACGCGAGCAACCGCGACAAGATCGTGTCGCACTTTCAGCGCTCGCTCGAGGGCCGCGCGAAGGTGACGGACGTGAGCGACAAGACCGCCCTCATCGCCGTGCAGGGGCCGCTCGCGATGGCGATGCTCAAGGGCGCTGGCGCGGACGGGCGCGTCGAAGAGATCCCAGCGTTTCATTTCATGGATACGACGTTGTGCAACGTTCCGTGCACCGTGGCGCGCACGGGATATACGGGCGAGGACGGCGTCGAGGTGTTTTGCCCGTGGACCGAGGACGCCGCGCGCATCTGGCGCACGCTGCTCGCGCTCGGAAAGGAGCAAGGCGTCAAGCCCGCGGGCCTCGGCGCGCGCGACACCCTTCGGCTCGAGTGCAAGATGGCGCTCTACGGCAACGACATCGACGAGACGACGACGCCCTTGGACGCCGGCCTCGCGTGGACCGTCAAGCTCGAGAAGGGTGATTTCGTGGGTCGTGACGCGCTCATCGCCCACCAAAAAGCGGGACTCTCACGAAAGCTCGTGGGCTTCGAGATGACCGATCGCGCGATCGCGCGGCACGGCTGGGAGGTGGTCGACGGCACGGACGGCAAGGTCATCGGGACAGTGACCTCGGGCTCTCCGTCTCCGACGCTCTCGAAGAACATCGGGCTCGCGTACGTTCCGGTGGCGCTGAGCGCGGTGGGCACTACGCTGACCGTGCGCGACCCGGCTCGCGGCCGCACGGCCTCGGCGGTGGTCGTGAAGACCCCGTTCTACAAGCGCGCGAAGTAAGCCAATGGCCTCCGACAAAGTGCACACAAAATCATCGAG
>LNEO01000100.1 GCA_001465015.1 Deltaproteobacteria bacterium Ga0077539
GCGCGGGTGGGGGCTTCAGCACTGCGCCAAACGTCGTTTCGTCGCTCGATGTACTACTCTGACTCTCTGTTTCTGCCGTGAAGTTTTCGGCGCCTATGCCGGTGCCCACTACGGGCGCGCTACCGAGTCATCCTCCGCGCTTCTTCGCTGCGGCCTCGATCGCGGGACGAAATTTCTCTCGCGCGCCGCCGATCACCGGCGCCCCGTGGGACGGCAACACGTTTTCGAAGGACAGCTCGAGGATCGCTCGCAGATCCGCGGCGGGCGGCTTGCATTGGTTCAGCCAACCGGGCCCGACGTTGTGGGGCTTCAAGAAGCCCATCACGCGCATCATCAGCCGACCCGCGAAGCTGAAGTACGCGTCGGGCGCAGACCAGTTTTGCAGCGCGTCGCCCGCGATCACCGTCCCTCCATGGTGCGGCAGAACCAGAAGCGCCTCGGGCGGGCTCGAGCGAATCACGCGAGCCATCGCGCCGGCGATGGGCAGCGTGCTGCTCGCGTCGAAGCGCTCGTCGGGCTCGAAATACGGCTCGGCCTTCGAGTCGAAGCCGGGCATGTAGGGGCTCTCTTTCGTTGCCCAGACCTTCGCGCCGTAGCGCTCGCGGTAGAATGGATCGTCGGAGCCATGGTTGCCTGCGAGGCGGATCACGGCGGTGACCTTGCCCAGTCGTTCGAGCGCGGCGAGCCCGGCGTCGTCGAGGCGAACGCTGTTCACGAGGACGAGCCGCTCGCCCTCTTTGACCACGGTCATCGCGCGACTGAAGGTGACCAGCCCCGACATGCGCACAGTTCCGGTGACGAAGTAGAGCCCGGGAAGGACCTCTTCGAGCGCGCCATGCGGATACGCTGGCGGATGTGGGCGTGGCTTCATCGCGCGGCCTCGGCGGCGCGCTTCAACGACGCCGCAAACTCGTCGAACGAGGGCTGTAGATCAGGCATGGTTCGAATGATCAGCCACAGCGTCCAGTGGTGAAAGTCTTCTCGCGCGACCAATGTCACCGGCACACAAAAACAAAACCCCGACGCCCGTCTAGACCGGCTCGGGGACGGCGTCACGAGCGATCGCTCACCCAGACGCGCCGCCGAGTGTCACGAAATCTCGCGCCTTCGTAAAGCGCTCACAGAGGGCCGCTGCCGAGACAATTGACGCCCTCGCGGATCCCGTTGCGATCGACGCAGCGCACGCGAAACGGCATCGACATCATCGCCGCGTCCGAGCAGCGCCCGGGCCCGGCGGGGAGCGTCACGTTGTTCGGCACGAGCCCCAGATCCGTGCAGTCGCTGTAGGCGTTGGTTCGCGCGTCGAACCAGCACGCCAGGCAGTACGCAGCCTCGCCGCACTGGTTGGACACGACGCCCTCGTACTGACCGAACATTCCGCAGCCGCCTTCGCCGGCGGGGATGACCGAGACGGAGCTTCGGATGCACGTCTGCAGCTCGCGACAGGTGGGCGGAGGAGTGGGCGGGCAGAAATCGCCGCGCGCGGGACACACGCCGCCGCCGCCCTCGAGGGACAGACAGCAGCTGTTTGCGCCGCAGTCTTCATCGCCCATGCAGCGCTTCGCGCACTCGGGGCGCTGACCAAAGGCGACGCACACCTCGTCCATCGCGCACGGAGTCACGCAGCCTTGCTGGCAGATCCTCTCGTTGGCGCACACCTTGGTGGTGCCATCACTGAGCGCGATGCAGCAGCGGGACGCGCAGTCGGCGTCGGTCGCGCAGCGGCCAGCGCAGGAGTTGGGCATCGAGCCCCACCGGACGCACACTTGATTCTCGACACACAGGGGAACGCACGGCGCGTCCCTCAACGCCCACAGCGGATCGGCGCACACCCCGGTGATCCTGCGGTTGCTCGTGGGGACACAGAGGTCCCGCCCCGAGCAGTCCGCGTTGCGCTCGCAGATCGCGCCGCAGCGGCAATCCCCGTCGCGCACGCAGAGCTGCGCTTGTCCTTGCGGGCACCCGGCGCCGGGCCCGCACGCCAGGGCCATCCAAGCCAAGAACAGCACCAAGGCTCGGCTCGACGCGCGGACAAAGCCGTCTCTTGCGACGCGGGCAATCACAGAAGTTTCGAGAATGTACGCCCTTCGATAGGGTCGGTCGAATTCAGCCGACGGCGCGAACGTTCAACGGCGCACCGTCCCTGCCCCGCCGCCCCGCGCTGTAGTACCCCTGCGGGCCCGGCGCGGCGCCCGGCTCGACCGCGACCCCGACCACTCCGATGACCACGCCCGACGATCCTAGAGACTCGCACAAAGAGCTCACCCTCACGCGGCGCTCGCTGCTTTCGGCCACCGCGCTGGCCATGACGGTCGCTCCGCGCGTCGCCCTCGCGCAAAGCGCTCCTCGGTCGGGCCGGATGTTCAACAGCCTCGCGGAAGAGGTGATCCTCGAGGCGCTGCGAACCGGCCGCGTGCTGTCGCGAAGGCCCGTCGGGTCGACGTCGGTCAACTACGCCTGCGACCTCGCGGGCGAGATCGACATGGCCTTCAAGCCGAAGAGCAGCTCGCACGGCGAGGCGTTTCTCTCGGAGATCGCCGCGTTTCGGCTCAATCGACTGTTGGGGCTCAGCCGCGTTCCGCCGGCGTGCTCGAGGACGATGCCGCGCGGATCGCTGCGACTGCCGCGAGAGACGCCGGTGATCGCAGAGCGCGACGGCTCGGTCCGCGGCGCGGCCATCTACTGGTGCCCCGTGCTGCGAGACTCTCGCATCGACCAGGAGCGCGAACGCAACCGATGGACCTCGTGGCTGCGCGCACGCGGGACGATCCCCGACGGTGACCGCGCGCGCGCCGAGGAGATTTCCACGCTGATCGTGTTCGACACGCTCACGGGCAACTGGGACCGATGGAGCGGACAGAACGTCCCGATGGACTCCACGGGCCACCTCGTCTACCTCGACAACAACGGAGGGTTCTCCGAGCCGTGGGGCGATCGGATGATGTCTTCCTCCCTGCGCAACCTCCGTCAAGTGCAGCGCTTCTCGCGCTCGGTGATCGAGCGCGCCAGAGCGCTCACCGAAGCGAGCGTACGCGCGGAGATGGCGCTCGACGGCGACCCGGCGCACCCTCCCCTCAGCGCCACGCAGATCGCCTCGCTCTTGCGCCGCAGAGACGCGCTGATCACCTACGTCGACGACCTCTCTCGGCGCAACGGCGCCGACCTCGTGCTCAGCCTCTCTTGAGCGACGCGGTCGTTGTTCGATCCGTGTGGGAGGCGGATTCGCGCACCTCTCGCGGCGCGACGCCGGAGCCGCGGTGACTCCATCGCTACAGCGAGCGCTCGTCGAGCTCGATGAACGCGGGATCAGCGCGCTCGATGATGTCCGCGAGCGAATGCACCCTTGGGATCTCGCGCGCGACGCAGAAGCGCGCCGTCGCGCGAACGCCGTCGAAGAAGCCCCCCTCTCGCTGTCGCGTCGCTCCTGCGAGCCAGAGCCACATCCACCCGAGGACCAAGGATCCGGTCGCGTCGAGGTAGTCCGTGCTGTGTCCCATCATGCCGAGGACGTCGCCGGCGAGGCCCTTGGCGGCGAGGCTCTGCGTGAGCGCGCTCCACCGCGCGAGCGCCGCGCGAACCGCGTCGGTGAGCGACGGATCGACGCCGTTCGACTGAGCAGAGGCGAGGTCTCGCTCGACCTCCTCGCAAAAGTGCGCGAGCGCCTGGCCGCCGCGCGCGATGACCTTGCGCCCGAGGAGGTCGAGCGCTTGAATTTGTGTGGTTCCTTCGTGGATGCTGTTGAGCTTCTGGTCTCTGAGCCACGACTCGGGGAGGTACTCGCTCGAGTAGCCGTAGCCGCCGTGGATTTGAACAGCCATCGCGTTGCTCTCGAAGCCGCGCTCAGCCGGGAGGGTCTTGGCCACCGGCGTGAGGAGGTCCAGCAAGAGTCCGGCGCGCGCGCGCTCGTCGGGATCTGGGTGGTGCTGCGCCGTGTCCGAGTACTTCGCGCTTCGCGCGATGAGCGCCAGCGATCCCTCCGCGATGCACTTCTGCGCGAGCAGCATGCGACGCACGTCAGCGTGCTCGGTGATCGCGACGGGCTTCGACGTGGGGTCTGTGTCGCCGAGCCTGCGTCCCTGCGTGCGCTCGCGGGCGTACGCGAGGCTCTCGTAGTAGGCCACGGTGGCCGTCGAGGCAGCGCTCGCGCCGACGAGCAAGCGGGCCTCGTTCATCATTTGAAACATGCACTTGAGCCCGTGATTCGAGGGCCCGACGAGCCACGCTCGGCAGTCGCCCTCGTCGCCAAACGAGAGCGCGAGGCTCGGAATCCCGCGCCAGCCAATCTTGTGAATCACCCCCGCGACATGAACGTCGTTGTGCTCCCAACCGCCATCGGCGGTCGGGCGCTCGCGGGGGACGGCGAAGAGCGACACGCCGCGCGTTCCGCTCGGAGCGCCGTCGATGCGCGCGAGGACCAGGTGCACGGTGTTGCGCGCGAAGCTCTGATCGCCGCCCGAGATGAAGATCTTCGAGCCCTTGATCGAGTACGTTCCGTCGCCGATTGAAGTGGCCGTGGACGTGAGGTCGGCGAGCGAGGAGCCGGCGTGGGGCTCGGTGAGCGCCATCGTTCCGTTGAAGGTGCCGTTGTAGAGGGGCTCGAGAAAGAGCGAGCGGACGGTCTGATCGCCAAAGGTCTCGATCAAGTGTCCTGCGCCCGTGGTCAATCCCGCAAACGAGTACGCCGCGCCGTTGGCCGCGAGGAGATAGAAGCTCGCGACGGTGGCCACGGTGAAGGGCAGCTGCTGTCCGCCGACGTCGTAGGGGCGCGTCGCGTTGATCACGCCCGTCTCTGCGAGGGCGGGCCACAGCTCGTTCATCAGCGGGTGGGTGCGCACGCGACCGTCGACGAGCGAAGGCGGCGCGCTGTCCATGGGCCGATACGCGGCGAAGAGCTTCTCGCGCGCGAGCCTTCGGCAGCTCTGCATCCACAGCTCGAACGTGCCGCGATCGTGCTCGCGAAAGTGATCGAACGCGGTGAGCGCGCCCACGTCGAGCGCGTCGAAGAGCAAGAGGTCGACGAACGCGTCGGAGACGAGCGGATTGCGGGTCATGCGTGGCTCAATGGCGCGAGTGGCGGATCGAGGGGCGCCCCTGTCAAAAGGACAGGTGGTCGAGGAGAAACACCGCTGCCTGACGCCCAGCGCAAGAGAGCCCCGACAGCAATGTCAGAGCGGGCATCAGGCGAGTGCGACGCGCGAGAGATCCGAGGAAGCAACATTCGTCCGTGCGCGGCGCGGATGTTTACCGCTGCCCGCGTTTTCGGCAAACTACTGCAGTTCCGCCTTCGGTTGGCGACACGCCCGGCTGAGCTCGGGGCGTGTCTTCTTCCAACCGGGCGTCGTGTCAGGCGCAATCTGTGCAGAGCCTGTTTTCGTGCGGCGCAAATCGCGCCGTCTGTTGCAAACGGTTCACATCGCTGTGTTGCGCGCTGCGCACACCGTGACAGCCACGCCACGGTCAGCGGATTTGGACGCCCGAAACAAACTGTAGTACCCCCTCGCGTGGTTCACGGCGTCGGATGTCAGTCGCTTCGCTTATCATTCCGGTTCTCTCGTTGGTGGCCTACGGGGTTCTCCACGCGCTGTTCGCGCGCAACCTCCGCCATCTGACGCCGCCGCGCACTGAAGCAGAGATGCTGCAGCGACGGATCACCACGACCCGCGCGCTCGGCGTCGAGGGAGTCACGCTGCTCAAGGCCTGCGCTGGCGCAGACGAAGACCTCGAGGCGTGCCTGAGCTCGTACTTCGCGCTCGAGCATCCCAAGCTCCAGATCCTGCTCGGCGTCGCGGACGAGCACGATCCCGCGGCAGCCATCATCCGCCACGTGATCGCGCGACACCCACACGTCGACGCCAAGCTCGTGGTGGTCTCTCGCGTGAGCCACGCGAGCCCGAAGATCAACACGCTCGCCGCCCTCGAAGCGCACGCGCGCTACGAGCTCTTGTGGATGAGCGACAGCAACACGGCGGTCGAGCCCGACGCGCTCGCGTCGATGCTGTCTCGGCTCGATGAACCGTCGATCGGCGCGGTCGTCTCGGTCGTGGCGAGCGTGGGCGAAGAGACGCTCGGCGCCGCGCTCGACAACCTCGCCGTCAACGTGTGGGTCACGTTTGGTGCGGTGGCGACGCTGCGTCCGCGCGGAGGTTTCGCAGGGGCAGGCAAGTCCATCCTCCTTCGTCGCTCGACCTTGCACCGCGCCGGCGGCTGGGCCCCGATGGGTCGCTGCTTCGCGGACGACACGGTGCTGCTCAACAACATCGCCGAGCTCGGGATGCAAGTGGTGGCCGCTCCGCGCGTGATTCGCTGCCCCAACGCGACGAGCACGGTGTCCAGCTTCTGGCGCCGCCACGGTCGCTGGTCGCAGATCCGGCTCGCGATCGCGCCGTACTCGTTGGCGTTCGAGATCCTCTGCTCGCCGTTTGTCATCGCCCTCGCTTGCTTGCTCGTCGCGCCGTCGCTCGCGGGCCTCGGACTGCTCGCGCTCTGCGCGCTCGCGCAGATGGTCGGCGACTCGTGGATCAGCCGCGGTCTGCGCGGCGAGTGGATTCCGCTTGGATTTTTGCCAGCGACCTTGCTGCGCCCCCTCGTGATCGGGCTCTTGCACCTGCGCTCGTTGTTTACGCGCAAGACCGTGTGGCGCGGGCGCGTGGCCTTCATGGGACCGCGGAGCTTGATCGTCACACAGGACAGGTCGTGGCTGGCTGAAGACGAGCTCGCGGACGAGCCTTCGGAGCCAGGCTACGTGTTCGAGGACACGCTCGGTCCGCCCGTGGCCGCCCACGCGACGCGCGCGAGCGCGCCCACGCCCGGCAACGACTGAGCGACCTCTGCGAACGCGACCATCGAGCCGCTGGCGAGATCGCGCACGTGTCGGGGTCCCGCAGCGCGCACTTCATTGGCCAGAGAGAGGGCCTCGCGCAACGTCGCGAGGGAGGGCTCCATCCGCGCGCGGACGACGGCGAGCGAGAGCGTGTCGTG
>LNEO01000101.1 GCA_001465015.1 Deltaproteobacteria bacterium Ga0077539
AAGCTCTCCGTCGCGAAAGACGGGAACTCGTCGACGTAGAGCGTGAAGGGACGGCGCGCGCTCGGGGCCACATCCGCACGCGCATACGCCGCGAGCTGGAACTGACCGAGCAAAAGCGCGCCCAAGAACATCGACGCGTCCTCGCCCATCCGTCCCTTCGCGAGGCTCGCGAGCAGCACTCGTCCTTCGTCCATGATCTCGCGCGCAGAGACCGTCGTACGAACCTGCCCAACGATCCCGCGGAGCAGCGGGTGCGTCAGCGCTGCCGCGATCTTGTTCTGCACGGGGCTCGCCATCTCTGCGCGAAACGCAGGCGGATACGACGGGTACTCCCTCTCCCAGAAGAACCGCACGATCGGGTTCTGCACCGAGCGCAGCACGCGCGCGCGGAAGCGCTCCTCGACCAACATGCGCAGCACGCCGAGCAGCGTCGCATCACGCACGTCCGCGAGCGCGAAGAGCGCGTTCCGCAGGAGGTGTTCGAGCCGCGGCCCCCACGATTCGCCGTATACTTTTTTGAACACCGAGAGGACGCCGGAGACAACGAGCTCGGGTGCTGGTGCGTCGTGCATGTCGAGCGGGTTCAGGCCCACGGGCGCCTCTCGCTCGCTGCCATCCACGAGCACGACATCGTTCGTGCGTTCGCGCGGGACGAAGTCGAGCAGTCGGTCGACCAGGTCTCCGTGCGGATCCAGGAGCCCGACGCCATGCCCTGCGCGCATCTCTGCGACGAAGAGCCTCTCGATCAGCACGGACTTGCCGGCACCCGTCTGCCCGATGATGTGTATGTGCCGGGCTGCGTCCGTCGCACGAATCGCAACGATCCGGCCTCGTCCGAGCCGGTGATCGATGCGCGCGAAGGGAAGGAGCGACCGGCTGGAGTCCATAGGAAAAGAGCGTGCGGTTGACGCGGAGGGCGTCCGTGGATACCGCGAACGATCATGTACAAAAACGGGAGAGACGTGCTCCGTGCGAGCGGTGCAGCGCAGAGCCTTCACGACGAGGTGATCGCCATCGCCGCAGCGCAGATCGAGGACGATGGGTACATCGTCGAGACGAACCCTGGGCCCGAGAAGAACCGCTCCATCGCGAAGGGCCAGTGGCCGGACATCGTCGCGTCTTCGACGAACGAGGCGAGGAGCACGCTCTTCCTCGAATGGGTCTTCGAGGTCGAGACCGCGGACTCGGTCACCCGCGAGCAGGCCGTGAACCAATGGGCGGGATACGCAGAGACGGCCTCGGCGCTCGCGGCGCGCTTCGCGCTCATCGTCCCCTTCGAGTCGGTCGCCCAGGCGCGGGGACTGCTCGATGAATACGGCATCGAAGGACCGCTCTTCTACTTCGAGCAGAACAAAGGCAAGGTCACCGTCTCGCTCGACGACCGGCGGTAGCGGGGGAAGCGCGCGAAGATGGCGCGCCGCGCAGAACACCACGCCGAGCGTGAGGCTCCGTGGATTGACATCGCCGCCGTGCTGCGCGATCCCCCATTCGTATGACGGGACGGACACGCACGGCAGCGGCGAGCGACCTGCACGACCGCGTCATCGCGGAGGCGACAGACAACCTGATCGGCGGTGGATATGACGTTGGAGCGAACGCGGGTTCCTCCAAGCGGTTTGTCTTCGCGGACACGCTGTATCCTGACCTCATCGTCGGCGAGTTCGCCGAGATGCAGACCGGCAGTCTCTCGATCGAGCCCTCGTTCGTGATCGAAGTCGAGACAAGCGACTCCGTCACCGCAGCCGAGGCCGAACGGCAGTGGAAGCCGTACGCGGAAGCGGCGTTCGAGCGCCACATCGACTTCATCCTCGTCGTTCCCGTCGCGGAGATCCTGAAGGCGGAGGACCTCTGCGAGCGCTTCGATGTCACGGCCCGGGTCATCGGGTACACGGAGAGCGCTCGTGGCGTCGTCGTGATCGACTGGGAGGGAGCAGGACTGTAGCGAGGCGGGCGCCTTGACCGTCGGACCGAGGGAGCGCCACCATGCAGGGCGTATGGCGAACACCGGGGACGCGCTGTCGCTCCGCTCACTCGCGATCCTTCGCGAGCGGATTCGTGTGCCCGATCGCTACCCGTTCACGGTCCCCACGATCGCAGCCCTGGACACGCTCGAGCTACGGTCGCGCGTGACGTTCTTCGTGGGTGAGAACGGCACGGGCAAATCAACGCTCCTCGAAGGCATCGCCCGAGCGTGCGGCTTCAACGCGATGGGTGGGAGCGAGAACATCCACGGTCTGTCGTCGGGCGTTGGCGAGGAAACCCCTGCAGGACGACTCGCGGAGACGCTTCGGTTGTCTTGGAAAAAGAAGCTGAACACGGGGTTCTTTCTCCGCGCCGAGAGTTTCTACAACGTCGCGACGAAGCTCGACGAACTGCAACGCGACGACGCACGAACCCTCCTCGCATATGGGGGAACCTCGCTGCACAAGCGCTCGCACGGCGAGGCGTTTCTCGCGCTCGCCGAGGCCCGCTTCGATCGCGCAGGGATCTATCTGCTCGATGAACCCGAGGCAGCGCTGTCACCACAGCGACAGCTCGCGTTTCTCGTCCTGCTCGCCCGTGCGCTTCGGGCGCGCGACACGCAGTTCATCATCGCGACGCACTCGCCCATCCTGCTCGCGTTCCCCGGCGCGGACATCTTGTCCTTCGACGGCAACACGATCCGCCGCACCACGTACCGCGAGACCGAGGCGTTCAAGATCACGAGCAGTTTCACGGCGAATCCAGAGGCGTTTCTCCGACACCTGCTTGGCTAGTGAGCGCCGTTCTCTCGGCGGCACCGCCCCGCAAACCATCGAACGAAGGAGCAGTCCCATGGCGGCGTGTTCAACGTGCAGCGGCTCAGGGCGCTGTCGGGTGTGGAAAGGCACCGGAAGCAACAAGAAGATCAATCCGCATCCCTCGAAGCCGCTCGTGAACCCGGACACGGGCGACGTGACCTGCCTCGCCTGCCGAGGCACGGGCTCGTGCATCGACTGTGGCGGCAGCGGCAAGGAGTGAACCCCTCCCGCATGCCCCCGCGCCCGTCACCGAGCGCGAGGGACATGACGCATCCATTGGGGGACCAAGGACGCCATCGCGCACAGAGCGTGGTGCCTCCGCGCGGACGGGAGAGGAACGCCTGCGGCCGACCCCATCTCTCAAGACGGAGCCGCAGGCGCCGCGAAGAGACCGGCGTGTCCCGGATCGTGCTTGCGCGCAGTAGACCACACGGGCTCGAGGATGCGTTCCGGCGTCTCGATGCGGACGTTGCTCGCTTCCGTGAACCAGAAGAGCCCCGTGCCTGCACGCCCAGCGACGTCGAGGATCGCGTCGCGCAGGCGTTCGAGGCGTGCTCGGTTCGGCACGACATAGAGCACGCGAAGCGCCCGCACGCCGAAGCGCGTCTCAGGGCCTTCCGCGCGGAGCCACGCGAGGTATCCCTCTGCTTTCTTCGCGACGCGAGCCGCGCTCACCGTTCCGCGATCCACTTCGACCAAGAGCGCGTGACGTGTCCCCTGCACGCGCACGGACAGGAACGCATCCGCGACGAGCGGCACGAGCTCGGGCTTCGGTCCCGCGATCGCGTGCGCGAATCCAATGCGCTCGCGCGAGGTGTCGAACCGTTCGAGCGTGAGAACCGCGCGGGCGTGCAGGGCGCGGAACACGAGCCCGACCTCTGCCACGGCGAGCTCGTGCAAGAGCGTGAGCGCAGAGCGCTTCGCATGCACGGCGCGCGGCATGGGGACGCCGGTCGTGCGTGCGTAGAGCTTCGCGCCCCTGACGGTGAAGCCATATGCCGTGGTGGACGAGACGCCGAGCGAGAGCGGACGCAACGCCACGAGGAGCTTCGCCCGCACGAGACGATCCAAGACATCACGGACTTCTTCGAGGGGACGCTCCACGAGGACGGCGAGCTGTCGATCTTCGAGGACTCGGTACAATTTGAGCGCGTCCTGTGCGCGGGCGAGCCACGGAGGAGGCATGGGAACGAGCAACGGTTGGTGCATATCGACGAGGATGAAGCGGTGCGTGCGTGAGCGACGCGACCGCGAGAATGAGGGCGGGCTCTGCGTGTGGCGCGTCCATCACGACGAGCTCGGGGTACGCGAGGCGAAGCTCGTCCAGAGACGGTGCGCGCTCTGTGAGTGCCGTCGCTGCGGCGCGATCGAGGATGAGCAGACTGAGCCCTGAACGATCTGCGAGCATGCGAAGGAGCGGTTGAATACGTGTGCGTGACGAACGTGGTCCCGCGAGGACGATGTGCGAGGGGCGCGTGCGCAAGATGAGCCGCACGAGCGCGAGCGTGATGGGTTCGTCTGCGGCGAAGGTGCCGAGGGCGCGGACGTTCCACGCGTCGAGCGCAGCGAACGCGATGCCTTCGCGGGACGCGACGAGCGCGAGCACACGGGGATCACGGCGCGGTGGGCGGTGGTGCATATTGGGAGGGAGAGGGTGAGTCTTTGGCCGCAGCGGCGAGACGACGAACGATCGCGACGAACAGATGTCCGCGGGTCGACACGATCCGTGCGCCAGGAGTTTCGAGCGTCCGTGCGAGCGCGTCTTCGAGGATGTGGGCCGCATGTTCGCCTGCGAGGCGCTCGAAGGTCCCGAGAAGCGTTGGCGCGTCGAGGACATCCGCGAGGAAGGCCGCGACCACGGCTGGCGCGCGGGTCTTTCGCGCGGTGGGACCGTCTCCGCGACTCGAATGAAACAATTGCGCGAATCGCTCAGTACTGTCAGTACTGAGTACGTTCGTTCGATCCGTACCGTCTGTACTGGCAGTACGGTCCGTACGAAGTTCTGAGTTCGGAGGATTCAGAACCGCTCTCTGAAGAGCGGGTTCTGAATCCGATGCTTGTGCTGAGTGTACTGAGCTCGGTACGGAAGGACTGTTTGTACGTTCGTACTCAGTACTGAGAGGATCAGTACGACCGTACTCAGTACTGAGGGGCTGCGAGAACTCGCCGGAAAACTCGGCGAACTCTCCGAGCCCAAGAAACACACGAAGAGAAATCTCAAGCCTCTGCGTGTCGACACGCAGCGCAGCCGCCAGGGAGAGGAGCGGCAGGGTCCGCGTGCGACCGCTGCAGGCGATCGAGACGGGGACCCAAGGGTTCAGGGTCATAGCATCATGGGTTCAAATGGCAGATGCGCGGGCGGCTGTCCGACGCGATGAAGGACATGCACGAGCTCGAGCAGCTCGGCGTCCCCTTCGACGCCGATGCGCGCAACGAAGCCGTGGCGCACCAAGCGATCAATGGCTCTTTGGATACGGTCGAGCGGAACGGCGAGGCGCACGGCCAGGTCTTCGCGCACGAGGGTGAGTCTTGCGGTCACGGGATCTGCGGCGAGCGAGAGCGCGATGAGCACGAGGACATCCGGCGCGGTCAGGCGCAGGAGCGCCCGCGCCATCTCTCCGCGACGGAGGGACAGTGGGTCGTTCATGGGAGGGGGTACGAAGAATGAGCGAGGGAACGGCGGAGCGCGTCTGCGAGCCCGATGGGGATGGAAGACACGTCCGCGAGCGCCTGGAGGCTCCAGGGACAGTATTCGGCGTATGCCGTGACGGCGATGGCGAGCGCGCTCCAGGCGTGGGCGCGATACCGCCGAACGTCGCCACGAGCCGTGCGTAGGGCGTCGAGCACCTGGCAGACGGTTCGGGTGAGGACAGCAGCGAGCGCGCCCTCTGGGTGCATCCCAGGTCCGAGGAGCGACGCTTTGGCGTCGGGCACGGAGCGGACCTCGGCCTGGATCTCGTGGAGGTCTGCGGCTTGGACGGCATGCGTGCGCAGCTCGCGGTGGATGGGGCCTTCACGGCCGATGCGTCCAACGACGAGGAGCGCGGGGCGGTGCCCCCGCACGATGCGCCCGACGATCCGCCGCACCGCACGACGGCGATGCTCTGGCGTCTTGGCCGCGCGGAGCGACACGGTCTGAAAGGCGAGCGTCACGGCCGTCTCGGGGACGTGCGGGCGCTCGGTTCTGCCCGGACGCAACGCCAGCCCGAAGCGATCCAGGACAACGAGGCCACCCCAACGGGGGGCGAGCACAATGGATGCGAGGGACATCGAAGACGCCCGCGCAAACTGAAAAACGCGGTCCATACGGAGAGAGTTGGTTACTCTCCGGACCGCGGTCTGTTGCGGAGGGAACGCAAGACCGATAGGGTTGCGTCCGCGCTCCGAATCCAAACGGCGGGCCAAAGAGGCAGTCCGGAATCACGCGAGCCCTGGTAAGCGGGCGTGATCTCGGGTGTTCGATCTCTGTTCGACTCCTGCTCTCCGAGGATGCCACATCGGAGCGAAGCGGTAAGGGGGACGAATTTCAGGATTCCCCCTGGGTTATCCACACTCGATCCCCATGCCCAACACAAAAGAGTCCCCCTGTGGACTCTTTTGTGGTTTTCTGGAATTTCGTCCCCTGACGGAGCGTATGTCGCCTGTGGTGTAGTGAAAGCCCAAGCGCTTGGGCCATTTTCATTCTTCACAGGAAATTCTATGCTCACACTGCCTACCGCGCCACAGGCCGAGTCATCGACCTGTGCGTGTGCCCATTCACAATCTCAGAGTATGAATGCAGCACAACCCTCGGCACTTCCGAGCGCCGAGGTCATCCTCCTCACGCGACGAGAGGTCGCGGCGGTTCTGCGCGTCTCGAAGATGACGGTCCTCCGCATGGTGGCGCGCCGAGAGCTTCCCGTGCTCCGCATTGGTGGCGGACTACGGTTCCGACGCACCGACGTGTTCGGGCTCTTGGCGGACTACCGCGCTGATCCACGCAAACCACAGCACTATGGCGACACGTAAGATCCGGGGCTGGTGGAACGTCGACCTTTACTGGAACGGCGTCCGGTACCGCAAGAGGAGCCCACTGAACACTCGGATGGGCGCAGAGCAGTACGAGATCCAGCTCCGGCAAGAGCTGCTCAGCAAGGGATCGCTCGATCACCTCGACCCGACGCGCGCCGAGAAGCCGCTCACCTTCGGGGAGTTCGCGGAACGTTGGATGCTGGAATATGTCGCGGTGAACAACAAGCCCAGCGAACAGAAGGCGAAGCGAGGCCAACTTCGTTGTCACATCCTTCCGAGATTCGGTGAATTCGCGCTAAACGAGATCACCAACGGGGAAGTCGAGCGCTTCAAGGCAGAACTGCTCGGGAAGAAGCTCTGCGCCAAGAGCATCAACATCTCGCTGACGATACTTCGGAAGTGCTTGGTCACCGCGAGTGAATGGGGGCTCCTTGAGAATGTCCCAAGAATCCGCCCCCTTCGGACTGCACGTCC
>LNEO01000102.1 GCA_001465015.1 Deltaproteobacteria bacterium Ga0077539
ATGCGCTGCCTCGCGGCGCATGGCCCGCGACGCTCCTGCGGCGCGCACTGCCCCCGAATTCATTCGGGGGCAGACCCGCAGACCCCGAACGCACGCACGCACGCACGCACGCACGCACGCACGCACACTCGCTGAGCTCCTGGGCAGCGCCCGCAGACCCCCGCACGCGCGCACGATCCGCAATCACACCCCTTCTGCCCGCACGGAGGCTCCGAACAATTCTCAAACCAAGCACGACTTCCGTGGACGGCGCCCCTCCCTCGGCCGTACTTTCGCACGTGGATATCGCCCAGAAGCGACGCTCGTCCCGCCACTGAACAGCTTGCGATCCGAGGGCGACCGCTACTCAGCCCGAGTCGGCGCGGTCGCCCTATCTCGAAAAGCCGACGATCGCGCCGTCGAATCGGGAGTGCACGAAGAACACGTCGATCGACACGCCCGCAACGACGACTTGTACGCGCTCCGCTCGGACAGCGAACAACGTACGGCTGAGGGGAAGGTCGTCGAACGTCCTCAACACGTCCGTTGAGAACGAAAACGAGCCGCTGCGAATCGGAACGATACAGCGCATCGTCTTGAATCCGACTCCGACGCGGTCGCTCGTCCCGGTCAACGTGAGCACGGCGACGTCGTCCGAATCGGCGGGCGACCAACGCACGACGAAGGGTCCATCCGAACGCCACTGTAGGAGCGATTCCGGGTTTGGCTCGATGACTTCGATGAGCGGAGGAACGCGCCCTTCTGCGAAGAACGGCGGAAACGCGCCCTCACCCTGGAATGCAATGCGAACGAACGTGCCCTCGCCCAGTGGAGGTCCAACGTAGTTGGCGTACGCCCACGCGGGATCCGGCGGACGTGGAGGATACATGATCACCTGGCCGTTTCGCTCGATCGACATCGTGCCGGCCGTCGTTAGCGGCAGTTCGCTCTCGTAGAGCGAACGACACGGGCCACTTTCGACATCGAGTCGAGCAGGAAAGTCGACGTCATCAACAAGCAACGCTTGGGTCCATTCTCGCTCCTGTGACGTGCCGTGAAAAACAAGAGACGGGCGACGCTGCCTGTGAAGCGGACCATCGTCGAGAGGGACATCGAAAGGTGTCGCGTCGAACGGCGTGCGATCGGGCAACGGCTGATCCGACCGCACCGGACCACAGCCAACCACGAGGAGCTGAAGCGAGATCAAGATCAGAAAGCGTGTGGCGTTCATCGGTGCCTAGCTGAACGAGATCCAGCCAAACGCTCGTTCGCTCGTCACGATCAGCGACACGGGTGCGTTGCCAAACGTACCTTGGGCAATACGTGCTCGAGAGAGGGAGATCACTCGAAACATCGGCAGCGAATCGAAACGGGACAACATGGTGGGCGTGAAGGTGAACTGCCCGTCAGAAATGGGGACGGTACAGAAGGTCGCGAGAAACGGGCCACTGCCAGGCGCAGCGCCCTGAATGCCGAGACGGGCGAGATCTGTGGATCCATCCGGGGTCCAACGAATCGTGATTGCTCGTGTTGGATTCCACGCACGGGTCGTCGGGCGGTTTGGCTCGATGACTTCCAGTGATCCAGGAATGATTTCAGATAGCGAAAATGCAGGAAAGTTCGCGCTCCCTTCCGCGGATACTTCGATGCGAGATCCGATGGACGATCCAGGTTCAAACGTACCAAAGTAGAGATTGCGCGGAGCGGTCGTTACAGGCTGCACCGTGTTCGATGAGGAAGGACGCCGAACGGTCAACACTCCCGCATGCGTCTCGGGCAGAGCATTCGAGTCGTATGTACGGCAGTTCCCTGACAACGAGTCCGTCGCGGCGGAGATAGGCTCATCCCGCAGAAGTCGTGCCTGCAATTGATCTCGAAGACTGTTTTGTCTCTCGAAGACAACGAACGACTCGTTTCGAAAGCGAGCCGTATCCGAAGTCGAGTCTACGACGTCACCTCCGTCGGCGGACGCGCGATCGTTATCCAGTGCATCGCGGATCTCAACGCTGGTGTCGATAGAGCCTCCGTCCTCTGGACGAACAACCGCACCACACCCAGACGTCGTGGCGAGCACAATCGCAGCGGTACGACTCACACTCGAGTGGAACGACGGCATGTTTGTCACTCCGCCGGGTTACAAGTGCCCGGCCTTCCCTCTTGTGGGAAGCACCGGAGCGGTCTGAGTGTTGGACCCAAGGTCTGGCACCCGCCGTTATCGCGGAGCGCACATCGGCAGCACGGCTCTCCCTCTGCTCCGCACTGTCGGCACACGCCTTGGTCGCACGTGTCGCCGACGTTCTGACACAATTGCGACTCGCAGCACGCCTGCCCCGTGTCTCCGCACGCGATGCACACGCCTGCTTGGCCGCTGTAGCGGTTGCGCGCTGGCTCGCTCACGATCCGCGGCCTGTTGCCCAGCGCGTTCTCGACGCACCGTTGCGGGTTGATCCGCGGCGGATCGCCGGGGCAACGCAATCCCTCGGTCGGGTCGTTGAGCGCCAACCGCGTCTCGGCGCAGATCGTGTTGTTCACCGTAGGATTGTTCGCGATCCCGCCAACACGCGCGCCGATGAGCGCGATCGCTCCCTCGCACGCTGGCTGCCCGATGTCCTGACCGCACGGAACGCAGGTGCCCGGCCCGTCTGGATTGCTGCACGCGAAGTTGGGCAAATTGCACCGGTCGCCTTGCGGCAATCGTAGACCGCTTCCGCAGAACGCGCCAACGCGAACGTTCGGTTCGTGGCACGGTTGGCCGGGACCGCCGACGGGCGCGCCCGTCGGACCGATGGTGACGGTTTGGCAGATGCCGTTCGCGTCTACTTGCAGGCTCCCGATCCGCACGATACCGCCCCCTGGAATCTGCGCGGAGCCGAGCACCACCGTGCACCCCTCGCGGCCCGACACTGTGCATCGCGGTTCGCCAGCGCGGCCGCAGGGCGTGCACGCGTGGATCGGGAGCGTTGTTCCTCCAAGCGGCGGAGTCCGGTCGACCTCGCGGCACTCGGTGACGCCTGGACACTCGAAATTCGCAGGAAAGGGCGGGCTGGGCGGTAGCCTGCCCGAGCATACGTCCGCGGTGAGATTGCCTCCGAACTCGGGGCTGCAACCGCGGCGGCACAACCCTTGTTGTCCCGCGCCCGTCGCGCTGGACTGGGGATCCCTCACGCATTGCGCATCGAAGCTCCCGAAGTCGCAGCAGTCGATGTCTGGGAGCGTCGCGCCTGTTCCGCACCGTCCGCCGGTGTCCACGCAGCACGTCGCCTCGGCGAGGTTGGTGGCATCCGGTGGATTCACTCGTTGACTCGCCACGCAGCTGTCGCAAGCCGCGTTGCAACCGGAGTTCGGTACGCCCGCTGGAGCGTTGAGCACCTGCGTTCGAGTGTAGACCCCGTAGGCATCGGGGACGATTCTCGTGTCACCGTTGTCCCAGTCCACGTTGATCGCAGGCGGAATCGAAACGAGCTGCCTCGTCTCGAAGGACGCGATCGACGCGCCGCACACGCCGAGGTGATTTCCGACGCGAATGCAAACGAGCGCGGTGGCGACCGGCATCGACGCTGGGCCCAGCGGCCGCAGCAACGGCTGCGACTGGCACTGATACGTCCACGGGCGCTCGTTCGTGTTCGCCTGCACGCATGCGCCCTGTCCTCCGACGAGCGGGTCGCAGCGTCGAAGACACACGCGCGGCCCGCCGGTTACGGAGTTTGCACAGCGAAATCCGGGGCCGCACGGCGCGCACAAGTCGCGACGAAGAAACGGCGCCGCAGCGAGGAGCTCTTCCCACTCTCCATCGCAGCTCTCTCCCTCGATGCGCGTTGGATTGCACGCAGCACGCGTCGGATTCGTGGGGACGCAGGTCGTGTTGTCATTGCCGACGGGCCGGCAGAAAGACGGCACCGTCACGCTCCCCGCCCGTGCATCGCTCGCCACCGTGAACTGTCCGCACGGGTTCTGCGTGGACCCGAGCGGAAACGCAGGATCACACGCGCCCAATCGCGGAGGGACGCCGGGATTGTTTGGAATGGGCTGGCACGTTCCCGTGAGAGCGCCCGCGCTGTCGGGCGCGCAGCGAAGCCCCGTGCCGCACACAACGGAAGCTCCAGATGCCAGCGGACACGGGTCGAGGTCGCACCGCGCACCGACACGATCAGCGACTTGCGCACACTTGCCGAGGCACACCTTTCGTTGGTTGCCTGGGCACGTGCCGGCATACCCGTTGTAGACAGCGCCCGGTTCGACTCCGGGCCCGCAACCCGCAACGGCGATCGCCGCGATGCAGCTCACTATCCACGCAAGGAATCGAATGACCTGGCTGCAACCATGGAGAGTTCTACCCCCATAGGCGCCGAAAACTCCACGACACAAACAGCGACTTGGAGTTGCAAATCGAGCGACGAAACGACGGTTGACATCGAGCCGCGCGGCGGCCC
>LNEO01000103.1 GCA_001465015.1 Deltaproteobacteria bacterium Ga0077539
ATGGCCGCGTTGGGGACCATCACCTCGAGGGCGAGCACGCGTCCTGGCGCGCCCATGCGAGGGAGCAGGAGCTGGGTGACCACGCCCGCGAGCACGAAGGACAGCTGCGCGCGAATCTGCGGCTGCTGGTGCGCGGGAAACACGTCGACCACGCGGTTGATCGACTGAACAGCGCTGTTGGTGTGCAACGTCGCGAACACGAGGTGGCCGGTCTCCGCGATGGTGAGCGCGGCCTCCATCGTCTCGAGGTCGCGCATCTCGCCGACGAGCACGACGTCAGGGTCCTGACGGAGCACGTACTTGAGCGCGTCCTTGAACGAGTGGGTATCGGTGCCCACCTCGCGTTGATTGACGAGGCAGAGCTTGTGGGGGTGGAGGTATTCGATCGGATCTTCGACGGTGATGATGTGCTGTCGGGTCTCGTTGTTGACCTTGTCGATGACGGCGGCCAGCGTCGTGCTCTTGCCCGATCCCGTCGGTCCGGTGATCAGCACGAGCCCGCGCGGACGAGCGGCGAGCTCGGCGATGACCGCGGGCAAGCCGAGCTCCTCGAAGGTGAGCACCTTGAACGGAATCGCGCGAAACGCCCCCGCCACCGCGCCGCGCTGCATGAAGATGTTCGCGCGAAAACGAGCGAGGTTCTTCACGCCGAACGACAGGTCGAGCTCCCATTTGCGCTCGAATTCGGACCGCTGCTCCTCGGTGAGCACCGAGTAGCAGAGCCGCTGCGTGTCCTCGAAGGTCAACGCCGGCAGCTTGAGCGGAACGAGGCTGTCGTCGATGCGCAGCTGCGGCGGCGAGCCGGTCGTGATGTGAAGATCGGAAGCGCCCTTCTCGATCATCGCCTTGAGCAACATGTGCAGGTTGACCTGCTGCGCTTCACCACCAGTCACAGACATGGCTCGATCTCCTCCTGCGATCAGGCGATCCCAGCGGCGGCGAGAACGCGCGCGTCGTCGGGCGCCGTGGTGCGTGTGATTTCTTCGACGGTGGTCGTGCCCTCGATGATCTTGCGGATGCCAGACATGCGCAGGGTGCGAATGCCCTCGCGGATCATCGCGGCCTTGAGCTCCGCAGCGCTGACGCCTTGGAGCACTTGCTCTTTGAGCGCCTCGTTGAACGGCATGACCTCGTAGAGCGCGATTCGACCCTTGTAGCCCTTGTCGCCGCAGAGCTTGCAGCCTCGACCCTTGTAGATCTTCGACGTGCGAATTTGCTCGCTGCTGAAGCCGAGCTCGCGGAGCACCTCCGGCGCGACCTTCACCTCTTCTTTGCATTCGAGGCAGATCTTGCGGGCGAGGCGCTGGGCGACGATCAGGTTGACCGACGCGGTCACGAGAAACGGCTCGACGCCCATGTTGAGCAGTCGCGACACCGTCGCCGGCGCGTCGTTTGTGTGCAGCGTCGAGAGCACGAGGTGGCCCGTGAGCGCGGCTTTCACAGCGATTTCAGCGGTCTCGAAGTCGCGGATCTCGCCGACCATGATGATGTCGGGGTCCTGCCTCAGAAACGAGCGCAGCGCCGCGGCGAAGTTGAGCCCGATGTCGTCCTTCATCTGCACCTGATTGATGCCAGAGAGGTTGAACTCGACCGGGTCCTCCGCGGTGCTGATGTTCTCCGAGACTTTGTTGAGCTCGCTGAGGGCCGAGTACAGCGTCGTCGTCTTTCCTGAGCCTGTGGGGCCAGTGACGAGCACCATGCCGAACGGCAGGTGAATCGACTTCATGAAGTGGTCGAGCTGATCGCGCTCGAACCCGAGCTTGGTCATGTCGAGCTGGAGGTTGGACTTGTCGAGCAGACGAAGAACCGTCTTCTCGCCCCACAGCGTCGGCAGCACGCTGACGCGAAAGTCCATCTCCTTGCCCTGAGGGAGCTTGAGCTTGATGCGTCCGTCCTGCGGCAGGCGTCGCTCGGCGATGTCGAGCTGCGACATGATCTTCATGCGCGAGATCACCGCGTTCTTCATCTTGAGCGGGATCTGCATCTCTTCGTGCATCACGCCGTCGATGCGGTAGCGAACGCGCATCGATTTCTCGTAACACTCGATGTGGATGTCGCTCGCCTTCTTGTCGATGGCCTTGAGCAAGATGCCGTTGCACAGCCGCACGACCGGAGCGTCCTCCGACGCCCGCTCGAGCTCGAGCACGTTGTTTTGGTCTTCTTCGGCGTCGACGACGTCGACGTCTTCGGTGCCGAGGTCGCCAAAGAGCGAGTCGACGTCGAAGGGCTTCTCGCTCCACAGTCGGCTGATCGTCTCGAGGATCGCCGCCTCGCTCGCGACGACGGGCTCGACGCTGTACCGCGTCAGCGCGCGGATATCGTCGATCGCGTGAAGGTTGGTGGGGTCCGCCATCGCGACGATCATCGCGTTGCCTGCCCGAGAGATCGGCAGCACCCGATATCGCTCGCAGATCTCCTTCGGAACCAGCTTCACGACCTCGGTGTCGAACTCCACCGCGGCGAGGTCGACCGCCGGCACGCGGTATTGCTGCGACAAGAAGTTGGTGATCTCGTTGTCGGAGATGTAGCCGAGCTTCGCGAGCGTATAGCCCAGGTTTTGCCCGGACTTGCGCTGCTCGTCCTGCGCTGCCCGCAGCTGCTGAATCGAAATCAGCCGCTCACGAACGAGGAGCTCACCCAGTCGATTGCCCGCTCCGCCACCGCCGCCTGTGGTCATCGAATCGCATGCCTCGAGGGAAGGATCTTTCGCCGACAGCTACCGCCGCCTGCGACGCTCGTCGAGCGCGGCGCACGAGCGCGCCGCGCGAGGCGAGAGCGTGATATCTGTACCACGCATGAGCGGATTCTGGTCCAAGCTCTTTCGCTCTCGGGCCGAGGTAGAAGCGGAGCGCGCCGAGGTGGAGGGGCGCTTCGACGACGCGGCGCGGCTTTACGTCGAGGCGGGCCAACGGGACGAGGCGTTTCGGGTGCTCGTTCAGGCCGCAGAGGGCGCCGATAGTCTCTCTAGACGACGTGACTTTCTCTCGCGCGCCATCGCGATCGCGCGCACCGACCCGCAGCGTGACGTCGCGCGAGCGTCGCTGGCGCGGGTGGTCGTCGCTGAGTTCGAAGCGCGTCCCGCGAGCTCCGACGACGATCGCATTCGGCTGCACGAGGCGGCGACCGACCTCGAGCGCGCGGGGCACTTTCGCGAGGCCGCCACCGCGTTCAAACAGCTCGGGGATCGCGAATCCATGGAGCGGTGTCTCGTCGCTTCCGGTGACATCGACAGCTTCGAGAAAGAAGCGAACGAGGCGCAGGACCTCGAGCGCAACCGGCTGCAACGACGCAACGCGCTCGAGACCTTCGAGGGCTTCTGGGGCGCCGGAGACCGAGAGGGTGCGCTCAATGCTCTCGACGCGTGGCTGCGCAGCAACACAGAGGACCACGAGGCCCGCACGCTCGCTGACGAGCGGCGCTCGACCCTCGTCGAGCGCGGTCGGTTCGACGGTCGGTTCGACGGGACGCTGGTGACGCTGGTCGGTTCGTTGCCGTGCGCGATCGGACGCGAGGCGGCGGTGATCGTCCGCGGCGCGGGCGTCTCTCGCGAGCACTGCGTCGTCGAGGCGTCGCCCGAGGGGCTCACCATTCGCGACAACGGATCGCGCAACGGCACGACGCTTCGCGGGCTCGCGATGACCGGCGCGGTGCTCCTCGAAGAGGGCGCTCAGTTCGGGTTGGGGCCGGATCTGGCGCTCGAATTCGACCGATTTCACGGCGCGCCGTCGCTCGTCGTCGCCCGTGGCATGGACCGCGGCAAGCGCGTCGTGTTCGTGCTCGAGCGCTGGCTCACGCCGATCGGAACGATCGAGTTTCGCGCGGGGCGCGCGGTGTTTACTCCGACCGGACTCGTCAAGCTCCTCGGTCAGCGAGTCGTCGCGCCCATCATCCTGGCGCGCGGCGATCGCATCGACGGCGTCGACGTCGCGGGCTCGCTCGAAGTGCTCCGCTAAACCGCCGCTCATCCGATCGTCGTACGTTGCTCGAGAGATTCGTGGCGGTTGGAGGTCTCTTCAACCACGCCGACGGTCGCCCGTTGGTACGACGTTCAATTGTGCAGTGGTTTGGCGAGCAAAAACGCTCAGAGGCAGGGCACGCCTGGCCGCGGAACGCAGCCTCCGCGTGACGTCGACTGGCCCGAGCTACCAGCGTTTCGATTCGGGCGAACCGCGCGCGGCGCGGCTCCTGCGTCGACGATCGCGAGCGCGGTCTGCGCGTCCTCGACGGTCACCGCTGTCTGCGCGTCTTCGATGAGCGCGGCCGCGCCGCTGTCCGCGGTCGTCGTGTCGATGGCGGCGCTCGAGCCCGCCCCGACGGCGCCAGCGGCCGTGGTGCGAGTCGATGCGAGTCGTTCGGTCCCGTCGCCTTGATTGCGTCCCCGCAGCGCGACAGCGACGCCACCGATGGCGAGGAGTCCGACGACGGTCACCGCGGCTGCGATCGGCAGCGCCCGCGACTTCGGCGCGGCTCGCTCGATCGGCGTCGCGACTCCGATCGCCGATGGCTGCGACGGCTCGGCCCCAGGAATGCCTCGACGCGCGATGGAGCTCGGGTCACGAACCCCCGAATTGCCGCCGAAGCCAGGGACGCGCGAGATCGACGCGCTGCCAGTCATGTGTCGCTCGCGGACCTGCGGCGGCATCACGAGGCCCTCGCAGAGCGGTCGCACCGACGCGAGCATTTCGGCGACCTCCATCGCGCTCGACGGTCGCTGTTCGCGCTCTCGCGCCATCGTCACGAGCACGATTCGCTCGAGCTCGGGCGGGATCCACGGCGCCAACTCTCGCGGATGCGTGAACGGAGCGCCCTGCAGCACCTTGGCCATCGCGACGCCGGACTCGTCGTTTTCGTACGGTCTCTTGCGAGTGAGCAAGAGGTACAGCATGACGCCGAGCGCGTAGACGTCGACGCGAAGGTCGATGTCCTTGCGACCCGCTGCCTGCTCGATCGGCATGTAGTGCGCAGATCCGATGACCGCGCCCGTCGAGGTCTGTTCGCCCGCGTCGATGTCTCGCGCCGCGCCGAGGTCGATGAGCTTCGGAACGACGTTGCCGCTGGAATCCTTGGCGAGAAACACGTTGGCCGGCTTGACGTCGCGATGGATGATCCCGGCCTCGTGCACCGCGTGCACGCCTGCGCACACCGGGATCATGAGGTCGATCGCGACCGCGGGGTGCAGAGGGCTCTCGCGACGCGCGAGCTCTTGAAGCGACTCTCCCTCGAGCAGCTCCATCGGGAGAAACATCGTGTCGCCGTGCATCGCGGGCTCGAGCATCTTGACGACGTTCGGGTGTTGAATGCGGGCGGCGAGCTGTGCTTCGCGAACGAATCGCTGGACGAACTCGGGGTTCGACGAGAGCGACGGCAGGATGACTTTGAGCGCTCTCAGATCGCCGAGGATTCGATTTCGCGCTCGGTACACCGAGCCCATGCCGCCGGCGGCGATGAACGAGATGATCTCGTAGGCGCCGAGCACGGTTCCTGGTTCGAGGCGGTCTTGGGCGTTCATGGGTCGTGGATGCTCGTTTCGACTCGGCGCTTTGCCAGCCGTCGCAGCGGCGACGGCAGCCTAGCGCGAATCAGAACCGACCGGCGCAAGACAATCCGCCGAGCCGAAAGTCCGGTGAACAGAACACCGCCGCGCGTTGCGGGGCGCGGGGCGCGCTTCGGGCCCAAAGGATCGTCGTCGCGATCGACCCGACCGCGAGCCCCGACGCCACGATGATGGACGTGATCTGCACGCCGGTCGCCGCGCCGAGCTCCGACCGGACCGACTCGCACGCTGGGTCTGGAGCAGGTCCCGTGCACTCGGGTTTCATGAGCTCGGCCGCGCGTCCGCCGACCCACAGCGAAGCCCCGATCGCCACGCCCCCAACGACCAAAGCGCCGGCGCCGAGCCCGATCGGAATCGCGAGGCTCATTCGTCGGGAGGGCTGTTCGACCGGAGCGCCGACGTCGGACGGGCCCGGGTCGCCAGTGCTGGTTGCAACGTTGGTTGTCGCGTTCGCCGTCGTGTCGGTCGACGTTGTTGTCTGCGCGGTGTTGTCGGGTGCCGTTGTCGTTGCCGTTGTCGACGCGGCGTTGTTCGTGGTGCTTGTGTCCGGTGTCGTACTACTCGAGACGACCTCGCGCCGCGTCTCGCCCGGACCCATCTGAAACGTCCGACGCAGCACGATCGAATTGCCCCCGTACACTTGGAGGTTCACCGCGCCGGGAGCGAGCCGGATGACCGGCCGTGGCACCGAGCCGAAGGGACGACCGTTGACGATGACCTGCGAGTCCGCGAGCGTGCCATCAACGGTGAGCGTGGCGACTTCGGCGAGGATCGCTCCGCGTTGCGCGCCGACGCGAGCGCGGGCGTCGGCGTCCAGTGTTTGCAGGGGGCGCGCTTCGAGAAACGCGTCGAGGCTCTCGGCGGCGTCGACCTGACGCCCGAGCGCGGCGAGGGCATATGCGCGCATCTCCAGTGCGGTCACGTCGCCGGCCCGACACTGAGCTTCGAACGCTTCGAGCGCCGCCGCCATCTCGACGCGGTTGATCGAGCCGCGAGCGGTCGCCGCGCGATACCGCCGCAATCCCTCGGAGCGCGCGCGCGCTTGCGTCGCCGTGTCGGTGCCAGCGCATTGCGGAACGTCAGCGCTCGCCGTCCGAACGAACAGCGACACGCCGACGACGACGGTCCATGCAAGCGAGCGAACGGGCGGGCGCGGATGCTTCATCGATGGCGCCGAGCACGGTAGCAACGTCGAATCGCAGCGGTCTACTGCGCAGTACGTACCGGAGGTAACTCGAAGTACGATTGAGGCCTCGGATGTGCGGCGCTCCAGGCCGCACCCCGCACGAGCGCTCGATCGACGGGCGCGTGGAGAGTCCATGGGCGTTCGAGATTGGTTCAAGCGTGTTTTCGGAAAGAGCTCGGGCGAAGAGGAGTCTTCGCAGCAAGAGCACAAGCCCGAAGGGGCATCGGCGGGCGCGCCAAAAGCCCCGACAGCCGCGTCTGTCGCAGACTCCGCCCGACGAACGCGAGACGCCGCGGCGCAGCTCGCAGGGATGCCCATCGGACCTGCGATCGCGCAGGCGATCGCGACGCTCGACGTCACGCAGGACTCGGCCGAAGCTGCAGCGCTCAACGAGTTTCTGCGCAGGAGCGTCGAAGATGCGACGCTGGGAGCAGACGTCCGAATTCGGCTGTCCGACTGGCTCTCGTCGCGCGACGAAACCGCGCTCGCGACGAAGGTGCTCGTTCCGCTGGTCACCTCCGGAAACAGCGCGGCGCTACCGGCGTTGGTGCGGCTCGCAGACCTCGCTGCGCAGCGCGGCGACTCGCCAGAGCAGATCCGTCTCTATGACGAAATCCTCGCGATCGACGTCGGGTTTCCAGGCGTTCGAGAGCGCCTCGCGAGGCTTCGCGCTCCCGCGAAGGCCGGCGAAGCAGGCGCGACGCTCATCGCGCCAGAGGCGACTCGGCTCGGCGCTGGGCGATTCGAGCTCGTCAGCGAGCTCGGGCGCGGCGGCGCGGGCGCGGTGTTCATCGCGCGCGACTCCAAGACGCGACGCGTCGTCGCGCTCAAGCTCTATCACGCCAACGCCCGCGGAGACCGAAACGAGCGGCTGCGGACCGAGGCGAAGCTCGCGTGCGCGAACAGCAGTCGATATGTGGTGCGTGTATTCGACCTGCTCGAAGATATCGGCGCGATCACCATGGAGCACTGCGCCGCCCCGACGCTTCGGCGCATGATCGCGCGGGGCGAGGGCGGCGTCGGTCAGCGACGCGCCTGGGCCCGCGGCGTCGCGCACGCGCTCGCGGTCACTCACAGCAACGGCTGGGTCCACCGCGACCTCAAGCCCGGCAACATCTTGCAGCGCGCCGACGGCAGCGCCGTGCTCACTGACTTCGGCCTCGCCGCGCGGATCGGCGCGTCCGTCGAGCCCGCAGAAGGAACGGCGGGCTACACGCCGCCCGAGGCCCGAACGACCCGCGTCGCCGACCCACGCGCAGACGTCTACGCGTTTGGCGCGTTTGCTCGTGAGCTCGCCGCGGACCGCGACCCCGCCCTCGCGGCGCTCGCCGCGCGATGCACCGTCGATGACCCAGCGCAGAGACCGCGGGACGGAGCCGCGCTCCTCGCCGCGCTCGAGCCGTTGAGCGCCCTGTGAGCGGCACGATCGGGCGCCGCGCTGTCGCGTGCGCAGTGGACGCCGCGGCGACGTTCGCGATCATCGAAGCGGGCCTCGTCCTCGCCCGTTGCGAGGCCATGCGCTCGGCCAACGGCTTCGCGACGATCTTGTTTGCGTCGATGGGGTGTTGTGTTCCGCTCGCGGCGCTCCCGGCGCTGGCTGTCGCCACGGTGTCGAAGGGACCGAGCCGGGCGAGGGCCATCGGGCTGGTGTTTGCAGCGGCCGCGTTGGCCATGGCGCTCGCGACCAGCAGCGCGCGCGCGCCGCTCATGTTGCTCGCGCTCGTCGGCGCTCGTGCGGCAGTGGCGCCGGCCGCGCAGGCTCGCTTCGCGCGCAACGCCGCCGGGCTCTTCGCCGTTGGCTTCGCGCTCGCGGCGCTCGCGTCGAGTCACGCAGCGCGAAGCTACGGAGCTTCGAGCGGGCTCGTCCTCGCGTCGATTTCGCGGCTCGGGACGTTCGCTCCGCTCTGGCGGATGGCTGCGTCTCCAACGCTGACTGCCAACGCGCAGCCATCTCGTGTCCCCGATGCGCCCTGGTCCGTCGAGCGCGCCTTCGTGTTCTCGCTGCGCGGCATCTCCGCCGATGAATGCGCGTCGCTCCAGTCGGTTCGAGTGATCGCGCGCAACTCCGCGGTGCTCGTCGACGCGCGCACTGGCGGAGGTGATCCGCTCCGCGCCTGGCGGCAAGACAGCGCTGACAGTCGCACCCGGTTCGTTCGCTGCGAACGCCGCGCGGAGACAAGGTTCGAGCTTGCAGCGCGCTGCGCGTTCGACGCCGTTTCCGCGGAGGGGCCGCTCGCGCTCGCGCTCGCCATCGACGCGCGCGCGAACCCTGGAGACCTGCGCGCCGTCGACGCGTTGATCGGCTCTGTGCTCCAGCGCGCAAACGAGCGTCACCCGCTCTCGCGCTCGATCGTCGCGCTCGCGTGCGGCGCGTCGCCCGCGACGATCGCCCGCGACGAGTGGCCGTCGCCGATGGCGACCCGCGCTGTCGTCATGCTGTCTGCGCCGGGCGTTCGGCCCAGTCTCGCTCGCGGCGCGGTGCTCTCTGAGGAGCTCGGGCTCGCGGTGTCGGCGCTCGCCCGAGGGCGCGCGGAGACGTCCCCGCTCGTGCAGCTGGCAAGGCGCGAGCGAGCCTGGTTCGATCGAGCCGTCCGTTCTCTGGACGCCGTGTATACGGCGCGGTACGCGCTGCACGTGCAATCGTCGCGCTGGTACGTCGCGCTGTTCGACCTCGACCTCGACCCGCGCGCGAGCGTCAACCGCGCCGACGCGCTGCCGACGCTGACTCGCGCGCTGCTCGCGACGCCGTGATCACCCCACTCCCTGCAAACGCCATGAAGATCGTCACCTGGAACGTCAACTCCGTGCGCGTCCGACACGATCGGCTGCTCGCCTTCGTCGACCGCGCTGCGCCCGATGTTCTCTGCCTCCAAGAGCTGAAGTGCGTCGACGCGCAGTTTCCGAGAGACGCCCTTCGCTCGCGCGGTTACGGCGCGGCGCTGTTCGGGCAGAAGACCTACAACGGCGTCGCCGTGCTCTCTCGCGGCGACATCGAGAGCGTGACGCGCTCGTTCGACGACGGTGAGGACGACCCGCAGTCGCGCTTCATCTGCGTCGCGACGATGGGCGTCCGCGTCGCGAGCGCGTACATCCCCAACGGCAGCCTCGTCGGGAGCGACAAGTGGGCGTACAAGCTGCGATGGCTCGAGCGCTTGAATTCGTGGGTTAGGGCCAACGTCAGGCCCGACGAGCCCTTCGCGCTGTGCGGTGACTACAACATCGCGCCCGACGACCAGGACGTTCGCGTGCCGGCCGAGTGGAGCGGCTCGACGTTGTGCCACGAAGCGGTGCGCGGCGCCTACGCGTCGCTCTTGTCGCTCGGCCTGGTCGACCTCGTTCGCGTTCGGCACCCCGAGGGCGGTCCCTTGACGTGGTGGGACTATCGCGGTGGAGCCTTCTTCAAGGACGACGGCCTGCGAATCGATCACGTGCTCGCGACAGCGCCGCTCGCGCGGAGGCTCACTTCGGCGGTCGTCGACCGCGACGAGCGCAAGGGCGAGGGCGCGTCCGATCACGCGCCAGTGATCGTGACGTTCGACGAAGCAGCCGCGTCGAGCGGTTGATCCGCGCGCTCGATCACAGACGTCGTCGAGTGACGACCATCGCGACCGACCGTGGCGCGAACTCGAAGCGGCGCCGCGATCGTCGGTCAGAGCGCGGGGAGGTCGAAGTAGAGCTCGAACGACGCGGTGAGCTCTGCCACCTCGCGCGCTGGCGGATGGACACGCTCGACCGCGTCGCGCACGCATTGACGCAACGCCGCGTTGCGCGCCACCGGAGCGCCGGACAGCTCGGTCACTCGAACCGCGCGCCCCTCGGCGGCGACGAACACCCGCGCGACGCCTCGCGCGCCTCGACCGTCGCCAGCTGCGCACGCCACGAGCTGCGGCCACGCGTCGCGCGCGATCGCGTGCACCATCGCGCGAGCCGAAACGCCCTCGCTTACGCGCAGCGCCGAGAGCTGCAGCGCCACGCGTGGCGCCGACGTCGCCGGGCGCGGCGCCGCGCCGCGAGCCATGGCCACCCGTGGTCGCGCGGGGGAACGTCCGTTGATCGCTTCAGAGTCGGTCGGCGCGATCGCCGCTGAAATCGCGACGGTCACGAGCGCGACCGCCGGCGTGCTTCGCATCGTCTTCATCCATTTGCCGCTACACCGGGCGACGAGGGCGAGCGAATTTCTGACGAGCTGCGATGAGCCCGACCTTGTTTCGTCACTTCGCGCTAGCGCGCGCGAGTCGGTCGCGAGCGGCGTCCCACGGCGCTCCCGGAGGAACTCGCTCGCACAAGATCACCTCGCAGCCCGCGTCGTCGAGGCTGTGAAGCGCCTCGTACAGCGCCGCGCCGTATGCTTCGGGCTCCGACGCGAGCGCGCGAACCACGCAGTGCTCATCGGCTTCGACTCCGCAGTCTCCGACGGATACGACCCCGACCTTCGCGGTCGTGCCGCGCACGATCGCCCGGAGCTCCTGCAGCGAAAGAAGCTCGAGACGGGCGCGAGGCGCGTAGTGTTTGGCGTCGAGTCCCGGCGACGACCGAGCGGCGCCGTGCGCCACCGTCGCCGACCTCGCGTCGACCGCGCCCAGCACCGCGCGCAGCTCGTCGATCGTGATGCGTCCTGGACGAAGCATGACGGGCGGCGATGAGCAGAGGTCGATCACCGTCGACTCGAGCCCGACCGCGCATGGCCCCGCGTCGAGCACGATGTGAATGCGGCCGTCGAGCTGTTGCAAGACGTGCTCGGCGTTGGTTGGCGAAAGAGCGTTCGAACGATTCGCGCTCGGCGCCGCGATCGGACGACCGACGGCCTTCAACAGCGCCTGCGCCGTCGGGTGCGCCGGAACACGAAGGCTCATCGCGTCGAGTCCTGCGCACACCACGGATGCGATCGAGGGCGCCTTCTGCACGACCAACGTGAGGGGCCCCGGCCAGAACTTCGAGGCGAGGAGCTCCGCACTTTTGGTCCAGACGGGCGCGAGGCGTCTTGCCGCGACGACGTCCGCGACGTGCGAGATCAGCGGGTTGTGTGGAGGTCGGCCCTTGGCCACGAAGATCGATCTCGCCGCGCGATCGTCGTCGGCCAGCGCGCCGAGCCCGTACACCGTCTCGGTCGCGAACGCGACGAGCCCGCCGCGCAGCAGCACGTCCGCGCATCGCGCGATCGCGCGAGGGTCGGGAGCGCTGGGATCGACGACGATTCGCTCGGTCTTCATCGGGGCCGCTCGAGTGCCTTTCGAACAATGTACATTTGCGCGAACAAAGATGAACCACCGCGACGGCTTCACGCGACGAGCGCTGCTCGCCCTCGGCGCCGCGGTCGGAAGTGCTCCATGGATCTTGCGTGCTCGTGAGGCAAGCGCGATTCGCGCGGTAGCCCCTGCGCCGTTGACCGTTGCCCGGGGCTTCGACGGCGCAAAGACGCGCGCGGTGGTCGTCGGGATCTTGCAGTGGCAAGACCCGCGATTTCGGGGATTTCCCCTGGAGGGACGACGGGACGCGGTGCTGGTCGAGACCTTGCGACGCAGGGGCGTGCCCGAGCGAAACATCGCGTTCTTGAGGGACAGAGAGGCCACGAAGGGCGCGATCGAGCGCTCCGTCGCCGCTGCGCTCGCCGCGACCGCAGCGGACGAGATGCTGCTCGTCTACTACGCCGGTCACGGCGCTCGCGTCGATGATGGGCAGGCCTTCTTCGTGCCGTACGACGCGGCGAGCGGCCGGGTGCAGGACGGCGGATGGTCCATGAAAGCGCTGGTCGATTCGGTGACCGCGCCGACGTTTCGCGGCCGCGCGCTGCTCGCCGCGGACTGCTGTTACTCCGGCGCTCTCACGCGGGAGGTCGAGGCTCGAACAGCAGGGCGTCCGATCGCGACGCTCACCTCGTCGATGGCCAGCGTCGTGAGCACTGGAAACTGGACGTTCACCGAGTGTCTTCTCGCTGGGCTCGACGGCGCTGGCGTGTGCGACGCGACGCGAGACGGACGCGTGACGCTCGAGGACTTGGGTCGCTTCACCGACGCGCAGATGGCCTTCGCCGAAGAGCAGCTCGCGACGTGGACTGCGCGCAACGGCTGGTCGCCGAGCTGGGTGCTGGCCTCCGCACGCGCGAGAGCTTGTGCGCGCGAGGGCGAGCACATCGAAGGGCTCTACCGCGGCCAGTGGTATCGCGCGCAGATCGAAGGCGAGAGGCCCGGCGCGGTCCGGGTTCACTACATCGGCTATACGCGGGACTGGGACGAGTGGGTCGGGGCCGATCGATGTAGGGCGTTTTCGCCGCAGACTTTTCAAGCTGGATCGCAGATCGACGTCGAGTGGAACGGCTCTTGGTACCCAGCCACCGTCCTCGAACAGCGCCGAGGGATTCATCACATCCACTACGACGGCTACACCGACGTGTGGAACGAGTGGGTCGCCTCGCGCCGATGCCGAGCCCGCAGCGCGTCCCGTGCTGCCGCCGCTCGTCCAACCGACAACTCCGCTCAGCCTCGGGGCGGTCGCCGTCGGCGCTGAGGTCGGCGAGTGTGCGAAGCGAAGCGAAGCGCTGCTCGATCCTGAGCGAAATGAAATGAGTCGCGATCGCTGGACGCTGCGCGGCGATCTGCGCCATGTTCGATGGCTCGATGAACGTGCGTTCGCTTGCGATTGGATCCCTTCTCGCCCTCGCGGGCTGCCCGTCTCCAACCCCTCCTGCGGATGTCGCGGACAGCACCGTCGCGGACGCGAGCGACGCGAGTTGCTCGGACGGGGCGTGCAATTCGGCAGCGTTTCGTCCGGGCCCGTACGGGACCAACCCGCGCGAGCTCGCGGGCGCGTTTACGGTCCCGACCACCGCTGGTGACTGGACGTTCGAGCGCGAATTTACAGGCCGAGATCACTACGTGTTCTTGGTGTACACCCCGGGCACCTTTCGATTCTCGGACGGAAGCGACCTCTCGCAGTCCCTGTTCGACGGCCCGATGGACGGCTTGCTCGAGCGCGCGCCGCGCAACACGCACTTCTTCTTCTTGTGGAACCGTAACGAGACGGGCTTCAACGAGTTTCGCACCAACGCAGCAGCGACGATCGAGGGCCTCGCAGCAGAGGATCGCGATCACTGGCGCTCGCGCGTTCACTTCGTCACGCGTCAGGCGAACATGCTTCAAGGGTGGATCGGCGACCTGATCCGCCGCAGGATCTCCACGAATCTGCCGTACAAGCGCTACGACCCCTACCAGTTCGCCATCGACCGCAACCAGCGCGTGCGCGAGGTCGGACAGCTCGGACAGCTCGCGCGCGCCGGGCTCTCGGCGGACCTGACCTACCTCGCCAACGAGCCGCGCTACTACGAGTTCGAAGCGCAGCTCGAAGAGCGGCTGCGGATGCAGAACGCGACCGTGATCCCGGTGGTGTCCAACCAGCGCGTGGACTACTGGGAGGGACCGCGCAACTGGCGAGACGCCGTTCAGTACGGCGACGCGATGTTTCCCGACCCGGCGACGTTGGCGCGATTCGACACGCTCGAGGTCGACTTCGCGATGCACTGTCCCAACGGCCGCGACGGCGAGTGCGGCGCCTGGGACTACATCGCGGACCTGCGCATCTGCGAAGAGCCCTCGGGCATGCCCGACGCAGGCGCAGACGCGAGCCCCGACGCGAGTCCCGACGCGATGTCCACGGCAGACGCAGCGGCCGATGACTCGGGCGACGGCGCGGCGATGTCCGAGGACGCGGCGATGGACGGCTCCGAGAGCGACGCTGGCGTGTCCGACACGGGCGTCGCCGACGCAGGCGAGACGTTTCGGCCGCGCCGAGCGGGCTGTGATCGCGAGGTCGCTCGATGGATCACGCCGTACTGGCGCGAGGGACGGTGGGTCACGGACATCTCGCAGATGCTTCCGTTGATCGCGCGAGGCGGGCGTCACACGTTTCGCTGGTACAGCAAGCACCAGTTCGATCCGCGCGAGGTTCCGTACTTCATCTCGCTTTCGTTTCGGCTCTCCAATCGCAACCGCGGGATGCGCCCGGCGGAGCTCCGCACGCTCTGGTCGAGCGAAGGAGAGCGCTTCGACAGCATGTACGACAGCCGTCACGCGCCGCAGCGCTTCACGGTCCCGGCGGGAACGCGCAAAGTCGAGCTCTACAGCGTGATCACCGGACACGGCGCGGAGACTGGCCAGTGCGCGGAGTTCTGCAACCACACGCACCATTTCGCGCTCAACGGCGGGACGCCCAACTCCATTCGCTTTCCCGAGGCGCAGACCACGCAAGGTTGCGCAGACCGCGTCAATGAAGGGGTCGTGCCCAACCAGCACGGCACCTGGTACTTCGGGCGCGGCGGTTGGTGCCCCGGCCAGGAGGTGCGACCGCACGTGATCGACCTCACGCCGCAGCTACGCATGGGCGCGGAGAACGAGATCACCTACCGCGCGTTGCTCGGCTCGAGCGCGCTGGCCGCCGGCCGCAACTACGGCAACATCAACCACGCGACGTACCTGGTCTTCTGGCGCTGAACGCCCGCCGCGACGCGCCTACCCCTTGCGCGCGTCGGCGTACAAGACGTCGGCCAACGTCGCGGTGAGCCAGGTGTAGAGCTCCGTTCCCAGGCCCATTTCGACGAACGACTCGTCGCTGTCGCGCCAGACAAATTTGAAGGGTCCGCCGGTCTTGTCCATGCGCTCCCAGCTGGTGACCAGCGCGCCGATCGGCCGCTGCCACTCGATGGTGATCAACCCCGGCCGATCCTTGCGCAGGAGCTTGATGCGAAGCCCTCCGTCGCGCTGAACGATCAGCCCGACCGGCGCGTCTTCTCCGGTCAGATCCGTCGCGAGGTCCACCATCGCTTCGACGCCTCGCTTGTGCACGATCAGCTCGCCGTCGTCGTTGAGCGCCTCTTTCACCTGCGTCGAGAGGTTCTTCAGCAGCGCCTTTCCTTGCTCGCGTCCACTCATGGGCAGAAGGTACCATCCGCGCCGCGTTCATGGCCCGAAGCAAGACCCCCAAGAAGAGCACAGAGGCAGATACCCCCGTTTCGACCCCCGCCCCGCGCGAGGAGCGCCCCAGTCGCGCATGGCTGCGCCGCGCGCATTTTCTCGCGCGGCTATCGCGCGCGTGGGACATGCGCTTCGAAGCGATGGCGCGGACGGGCCGGATCGGCCGCTGGTACAGCGCAGTCGGCAACGAAATGACCACCGTCGGAGCGGCGCTGTTGCTCGAGCCCAATGACGGCTTGTCGACGGTGCACCGTGACCTCGGCGCGGTCCTCGCCACGTACCTCGACGTCCCTCGGCTCGCCCCTGCGCTCTTCGACGCCGCCGAGCGCACGGCGTGGGACGAGCGACGCGACGATCCGCGAGAGCTCGTCTATCGTTTGTGCTGCCAGCTGCTCGGCAGACGCGACGGGTTTACGCAGGGCGTCGACCGGTCATTTCACTACGGGCAGATCTTGCCCGAGCGTGGCGTTCGCCACGTCGGGATGATCTCTCACCTCGGCGCGATGCTGCCTGTGGGAGCCGGGATGGCGATGGCCTCGCTGCTCGACGGGACGAAGAACGTCACGCTCGGGTTCATCGGCGAAGGAGCCACTTCGCAAGGTGATTTCCACGAGACCCTCAACACCGCCGGCGTGGCCAGGCTGCCGTATGTGCTCGTCGTCGAGAACAACCAGTACGCGTTTTCGACGCCGGTCGAAGAGCAGTTCGCGTGTCGATTTCTGGCCGATCGCGCCGCGGGCTACGGCATCCACGGCGAGACCATCGATGGAACGGACCTCTTTGCCGTGCACGACGCCCTGTCGCGCGCCTACGCGCACGCGCGCGCGGGCCGAGGCGCGACGCTCATCGAGGCGGTGTTGCCGAGGATGCGCGGCCACGCGGAGGGGGACGGCAGCTACGAGCTCATTCCGCCTGCGGCCCGGCAGGCGTTTCTCGAGCAAGACCCACTTCCGAAGCTCGAGGCGGCGCTCATCGAGCGGGGCGTGATCGACGCGGCGCGAATCGAAGCTGTTCAAGCGTCGGCGGTCGCGATCGTCGAAGAGGCCCTCGAGCGCGCGCTCGCGTGCCCCGAGCCAGATCTCTCCAACGCGATGCGATCGATGTTCGCCCCAGGAGACGCTGCCAACGTCGCGGCGAACCAGCATCGCGCGAGCGCCGGGCGCTCAGCGAAGACCAGCCTGTGGAGCGCGGATTTCGTCTCTGCGAGCGACGGCGTCGAGACCACGTACCTCGACGGCATCCTCCGCGCGACGCGCGAGGAGATGGAGCGAGACGCTGGCGTCGTCGTGATGGGGCAAGACGTCGCGCAATTCGGCGGGGCGTTTCGCGGCACGAAGGGGCTGTTCGAGCAGTTCGGTCGCTTGCGGGTGTTCAACACCCCGCTGCAAGAGTCCGGGACCATCGGAATGGCGCTCGGCCTCGCGCTGTCGGGCAAGCGCGCGATCATCGAGATGCAGTTCGCAGACTTCGTGTCCTGCGGCTTCAACCAGATCGTGAACAACCTCGCCAAGACCTACTACCGCTGGCGCGGACCTGTGCCGGTGGTCATTCGGCTCCCGTACGGCGGTGGCGTCGGGGCGGGACCGTTTCACTCGCAGTCGCCCGAGGGGTGGTTCGCCCACACGCCGGGCCTCGTGGTCGTGGCGCCTTCGACCGCGGCGGACGCGTACGGCTTGTTCAAGCGCGCGGTGCGCGACGACAACCCGGTGCTCTTTCTCGAGCACCGATTCTTGTATCGCCGCGAGAAAGACGTGCTTCCGTCGAACGACGAGTACAGCGTCGAGCTCGGCAAGGCGCGCGTGCTCCGGATGGGCAACGAGGCGGGCGTGACGATCCTGACGTGGGGCTGGTGCGTCGGCGAGTCGCTCGCGGCAGCGGAAGAGCTCGCCAAAGAGGGCGTCTCTGTCGAGGTGGTCGACCTGCGCACGCTCGTTCCGCTCGATGAAGAGACGGTCTTCGCCAGCGCGCGAAAGACAGGAAAGATCCTGATCGTTCACGAGGCGACGATGACCGGCGGGTTCGGCGCCGAGCTCGCCGCGCGCATCGCGGATCACTGCTTCGAGCACCTCGACGGCCCGATTCGCCGCGTCGCGTATCCCGATCGCGCCGCGCCATACAACAAGAAGCTCGAAGCCACGCTGTTGCCCGATCGCGCGAAGATCGTCGAAGAGCTGCGCCGATTGGCGCGCTATTGAGCGTCGCTCAGCGCGCGACGCAGCGACGCTCTTCGCAGCGGCCGCGGCGAGGCATGCAAAACGCCGCCGGCGTCACGTGACAGGCGGGCGTGTCGATCGTCGGATCATTGGCGGCGATCGGCTCGCCGCAAGAGTTGGCGCGATAGCAAACCGCGCAGTCTGCGTCGTTGGCGCAGGCGATGGTCGAGGTCGACTCGAGCGCGGCGTTGGCCTGCGTCCCGGCTCGCTGGGTTGTGTTCGCGGATTGCTGCGTCGCACATGAAATCAAAACGGCGCTGAGCGCGACGAAGAGCGCGGCGAAGGTGAGCGCTGGTCTCATCGCCTCTACGATACGAGAGCTCGGCGGCGTCTGTCCGCAACGTTGCAGGAGCCGTGTGTTTCGACGCTGTTCAGTCGACCAGCGGCGCGAACCGCAGCGGCTCCGCCACGTTCTTCACCTTCGCGTCTCGCTCGGGTCCGAACGAAAACGCGTGCCCCGCGGGGAGGGCCTCGATCGCCTGGCGCATCACGAGGATCTCGTCTCGGTCCGCGCACCCTTGGAGGCGAGCGGTGTTGTTCATCCCGCTCGAGAAGCCTGTGTAGTTGTCGTTCGGCCCGAAGCGGCCGACGAAGAGCGGGGCGAAATTGACTCCCGTGCTCACGGCGAGACCGGACTCGCGGAGGTGCTCGAAGCCGTCGCGCGCAGGAAATTGCCGAGTCATCTCTCGGATCTCGCGGGCGCACTCGACTGCGGATCGGACGCGATGCGATCGATCGGCGTCGAAGAACGGCGGCCCGAACAGCGCGATGACGCAGTCGCCGACCATCTTGTCGAACACGCCGCCGTGCTTCCACACGATCTCGACGGCTTCGTGGGACCATCGCTCGACGAGGTCCGCGACGGCGCTCGGGGTCTTCAGCACTTGCTCGGACAGCTTGGTGAAACCCGAGATGTCGATGAACACCATCCCCACCTCGGCCTCGCGCGGCGTGAGGTAGCGCCGGTCGTAGCCGTCTTCCATGAGCAGCCTCGCGACGTCCTCGGCGCGAAACGAGCGATGAAGCGTCCGCCACTCTTTGTTGAAGTCGACGACGCGCTGGCGAATGAAGCCCGAGAAGCCCGACAAGAGCTCGCGGTCCCACGTGTTGAACGCGCCGACCGACGAGGTCACGAGGATCTTTCCCACGACCGTGGTGGTGGTCACGCCGTTGATGAGCACTTCTTCTTGCGCGCGCTCGAAGCCGAAGCGAGCGAGCAGAGACCGGTCTTTGCTCTGCAGGTGCGCGCGCGCTTCGGCGCGGACCGTGGCTTCGTCTGGGTGCGGCGGCAGCGATCCCATCGTGTCGAACTGCAGCACGCCCTTGTCGAACACCTGGACGTGGACGGTGCTCGACGCGTCTTCTTCGGCGACGACGACGAGCAGCAAGCGGTCGAGCGGGACGCTCTTTGCGAGCACGTTCACCGCGGACTGCAGCCCCTCTGCGAGCACGCGGTGCTTGAGCGCGTCGCCGAGGGCCATCATGACCTGGTGCCGCTCGCGCGCTGCGCGGATGGAGTACAAGAAGTTGTCGACCTCCTCGCACATCACGTTGAGCAAGGAGGCGACGTGTTCGGCGTCTTGCGCCGCCCTCGAGCTGCTGTCGAGGACGACGCCTGCTTGACCGAACCACTCGCCGGCGACGTCGAGCGGCTGCGCGACGATCACGACGTCACCGCGGCTGAAGATCGTCGAGTCTCCGTCCTTGTCGGTCTTCGCGAGCACCTCGTCGAAGCACGGAATCACGGAGTTTCTCGGGTGCGTCACGGTCATCAGCGAGAGGTCTTCTCCGAAGCTTCGGAGAAACGCGGCCTTCGCGCCGACGATCGCGCAGATGGCGGGGAGCACGTGCGCCATGGTGTCGGCGAGCGATCTCCGCGCCTGCAGCGACTCTTCGATCAGGTCGTCGATACGTTCGTTGAGCGCGATCATTTGTCGCGCTTTGTCCAGCTCGCGACGCAGGCTGTGTGGGTCCTCGGTCATGTTGATGGGTCGGGATCGTACGCGAATCGCGTCGCGGTCTGGCGTCGACGGAGACATTCTCGAGAGACACAAACGCGCCGCTGGAGCGGCGTGAGCAGGCGCGTTCGGTCACTCACAAGCCAGGCGCTCCGTCGGCGATCCATTGACGAACGACCGCGATCTGCTGGGCGTCGAGCGGCTGGGTGGGCGAGGGCATTCGCGTTCCGCAAGCCATGGCGTCCGCCCGACACTCGGCGAGCGTGCTCATCGTCCCGAGCAGCTTGTGGACGAGATAGCTGTCGTCGGGACGTCCCGGCTCGACGAGCCGTAGCCGAGGAACCTGCAGCGATCGAAGCGCGAGCGTCTCGCGAACGTGTTGCTCGCTCAGATCGCGAGAGGCCGCCGTCGCTCCGCTGCCGTGGTGGCAGTACGTCGCTCCGCACGTCTCGACGATCACCGCCAACGCCGGCGCGGCGCGCGGGTCGACTCCGTTCGCGTCGAACAGCGCGGCGTCGGGCGACGAGTCGATCGCGCCGTCGCGTGAAGCGGCGCTGTCGAACGCCGTCGACCCGTCCATCGCGAGGCCAGCGGGCGCGCAGGCGACGAGCGTGAGTGCGAAGAGGAGCAGCCACCGTGCGTTCATGACGGAGATCATGAGCGCGAAAATAGAACTGTAAATCGATATGATCGATACGTGAGTGCATGCGAAGCGTTTACAGTTGTGGGCCTGAGTCGTGGCGGCGCGAGACAGCCCGCTCGATGTCTCGTTCGCTCGTTCGCTCGGCGCCCGCGCAGACGCGGACCCGCGCGCTGCGGATCTGCGCACGGACGCTGGCCCTTCGATTGACCGGGCAGCTTCGCTCGCGCTGTGATGCAAGTGATGGCGGACATCACGCTGAGCCCCGACCTCACGCGAAACCTGCTGACCGCCTGTGCCATCACGGGCTTCGGCGCCATGGAGCTGCTCACCGGACGCTACCAGCGCACGGTGCGCGCCACCGGCAACGACACGCGGCTCGAGCTCGTGATGTTGCTCTCGCTGCTCGCGATCGCGCAGCCGGTGGCGGTGCTGGTGACCGACGCGCTCGGCGGGTGGCTCGCGCCCGGCTATCGAGGCCGCCTCGCGGGGCTGCCCAGCTGGGCCATGGTCGTGATCCTGCTGCTGGGTGACGACCTCACGCAGTACTGGTGGCACCGGCTCTCGCACAGTCGGCTGCTCTGGCCGCTGCACCGCGCGCACCACTCGGCGCGGTACATGAGCATCCGCATGACCTTTCGCAACAATCTGTTCTACTACCTCATGATGCCGGGGCTGTGGATCGCCGGCGCGCTGCTGTATCTCGGGATCGGGGGAATGGTCTACGCGCTCTACATGGTCGTGAAGCTCACGGTGATCCTCGGCGCGCACAGCAGCTGGCGTTGGGACGAGCCGCTCTACAAAGTTCGCGCGCTGCGGCCGCTCGTGTGGGTGCTCGAGCGAACGATCTCGACGCCCGCGACGCACTGGGCGCATCACGCGATCACCAACCACGACGGCGTCGGTCACTACACGGGCAATTTCGGCAACCTTCTGTTCTTCTGGGACGTGCTCTTCGGGACCGCGCACATCACCCGCAGGTATCCGGCCGAAGTGGGGCTGATCGACGACAAGCTGTTCGGCGACGAGCATTGGACCCACCAGATCCTGTTTCCTCTGCTGCGATCCAAGCGCGCCCACACCGCGCTCGAGATCGGCGCGCAAGCGTACGTCCCCAGCGATGAAGAGGACCCCCGCCCCAGCTGACGCGGCCGGCATCGAAGGAGCCGCGTGAGTCAACGCGGTCTGCAGCGATCGACGCGTCGCCGCATCCACGGTCGAAACGCGGTCAGAACTTCAACGCCGCGGACTGTTCGGACGGAAATTGAGGGTGAGGTTCACTTGCACCATTCCGCCTCCGCGCGGCGCGGGAAACTCGACGGCGCTAGTCGTTCGGGCGACACACGAAGAGACCTCCGACGACACGCCTCGCGCGTCGATGGAAACGACCCGACCGCGATTCGAGAGAGTGAACGCAACGGTCACGTTGCCTTCGAGGTTCGGTCGTCGCTCGAGCACCTCGTCGTAACAATGCTGCAGCCGAACAGCGATGCGGTGCAGATACCGACGGATGATCGGCACGGGCAGAGCACCGTTCGAACTGATGTTTCGCAACGAGTTGAACAGCGCTGACGAGACCCCCGACTGCTTGCCGTGGCCGTCGGCTGGCATGGCGATGGCGATGGCGACGGGTACGGGAGGGAGGAGCGGCGACCAAGCGGCCCAGCGCGCGGTCGGCTGCGAGCCGAGTCCGAGCGTAGCCACCGCGAGCGCGAAGATCTCGACCCATCCAACACCGGTCCGCCGAGCACCCGAGCCGCGCAAAAGACAAAGGCCGCCCGGCCGCCTCGTGTTGCGAGTCGTCCAGAAACGGCGATTCCCCTGGAAAATTAGCGTCCCTGACGGGATTCGAACCCGTGTTAGCGACGTGAAAAGCCGCGGTCCTGGGCCACTAGACGACAGGGACGAAAACTACTCTGGCCGAGGAGCGCGCGGAAGATACATCGATTCGGGATGATGGCAAGGGTCGAGTGAAGCGTCTTCCCACGGGCGCGCGGGCGGGAGCATTCTCCGCCCACGAGAATGAGTGCAACCAATCCGTCGGATACGATCGTTCCGTCGCTCGAAGACCCGTTGCTGCCTTCGGTTTCGCGCTCCGAGTCACACTCGGTGTACGACCAGACCATCGAGGCGGG
>LNEO01000104.1 GCA_001465015.1 Deltaproteobacteria bacterium Ga0077539
CCTGGAATCGAGCCCATCATCCGCCAGCACGCCAAACGGCGGATGACGATCTGGGAGCGGATCAACGTCCTTACGCCCGAACGCCCCGACGTCCTCTTTGAAAACTGGGGTCCGAACCTCGACGGAGCCTCGCTCGTGACCGCGATCCTGCGCGTCGGCGACCGCGACGTCGCGTGCTACGGGCACGACTTTACGGTCCGCGCCGGCTCGATGGACGCGACCAACGGAAAGAAGCTCGCCCGGTTGTTTCAGCTCGCTGGCGAGAAGGGCATCCCCCTCATCGGCATCAACGACTCGGCCGGCGCGTACGTGCCCGCGGGCGTCGGCGGACTCGACGGCTACGCCGAGGCGTTCACCGCGCTTCGAAAGATCAACGGCGTCGTCCCGAGCATCATGTGCATGTTCGGCTTCAACGCCGGCGGCGGGAGCTACCTCCCTCGCCAGGGATCGTTCGTCATTCAGCCGGCCGACACGTTCTTCGGCCTCACCGGACCGGGCGTCGTGAAGTCTGTCCTCGGCGAAGACGTCACGCCCGATGACCTGGGCGGCCCCAAGGTGCACGGCGGCTCGGGCGTCGCGGACCTCACGGTGGCCGACGAGGTCGCCGCGCTTCGCATCTCGCTGCGCTTGCTGTCCTACCTTCCGAGCAACAACCGCTCGTTCGCGCCGATCGAGACCACTTCCGATCCGATCGATCGCGCGACGCCCGAGCTCGACACGCTCTTGCGCAAGACCTTCGATTCGCCGAGCGGGTTCAACACGCCGTTCGACATCTCGCTGCTCATTCAGCAAGTGTCCGATCACGGCGACTTCTTCGAGATCCAGCCGGGGCGCGCGCGCAACATGATCACCGCGTTCGCGCGGCTCGGCGGCCAGGTCGTCGGTTGGGTGGCGAACAACTCCGCTGTTGCGTCTGGGCAGATCGACGTCGCCGCGGCGTACAAGGCCGCGCGCTTCATCCGCTTCTGCAACCTCTACAACATCCCGGTCATCTTCGTCGAAGACACCACCGGGTTCTTGCCAGGCAAAGAGCAAGAGACGCTCGGTATCGTGCAGGCGGGACGCGCGATGCTCGACGCGATCGTCGACCTGCGCACGCCCCGCATCTTGCTGCTCGTGCGCAACGCGTTCGGCGGCGCGTACGCGTCGTTCAACAACTACCCGACCGGCGCCGACCTCGTCCTCGCGCTGCCGACCACGCGCGTCGCCGTGATGGGCCCGGCAGGAAAGGAGTTTGTCTACAAGGACGAGCTCCGCAAGATCCGCGTCGAGGCCAAGCAGAAGGGCGCCGATTGGCTCAAGGCTCGCGAGGCCGAGCTCAACGCCCGCTACGAGCGCGAGCTGATGAACCCGCGCGAGGCCCTCTCGCTCGGCTCGATCTCGCGTCTCTGTGATCCCAAAGACCTTCGGTCGGCGCTCGGTCGATCGCTGGGCTTCTTTCTTCGACACTACACGCCGAGCCCGATGTGCGGCCCGCAGCGGGAGTTTCACTGATGAGCAGCGTCAACGGCCACCACAAGTCGGGCAAACCTCTCGACGCCGACAGCTACGTTCGCAACCCAGAGACCGTCCGCGATCGTCGCCTCCGCAACGCCGAGAGCGCGTGGGTTCGCCGCTTCGATTGCAGCGACGTGCGCCCGCTCATCGTTTGCCGCGGACCGATTCGCGCCGAGGCGATGGACGTGTTCGAGCAGATGGGCATCGCGGACTACGGGATGCTGCTCTCGGAGAAAGACTCCATCGTCTACACGCTCGCGCTCGCGCCCGAGCTGCGGCGGGTTCGACCCGAGCACGTCCATCGCGTCCGCGACTACTCCGGCGCGAGCAAAGATGAGCGCGTCGAGCGCATGCTCGAGATCGTCTCGATCTGCAAGCGCCACGGGTATACCCACGTCTTCGCGGGGTACGGCTTCATGGCCGAGGACGCTGAGTTCGTTCGCACGCTCGAGCAGCACGGCGTCCAGTTCATCGGCCCGCGATCGACGGTGCAGTCCGCCGCGGGAAAGAAGGACGAGGCCAAGCGCACCGCCGTCGCCGAAGGCGTCTCTGTGACGCCCGGAATCGACGACGTGACCGCGCGCACGCTGTTGCGCAAACACCCGACTCGCGAGGCGTTGAGCGCGCTCGTCGCCGAGCGCGGCCTCTCTGTCGATCGCGCGGCGTTCGCAGACAGCGTGCCGCTGAAGACGCTCGCGGACGCGATCCTTCGCGCAGGCTACGCCGCGGGGCTCGACCTCTACACCGTCGACGAGCTCTGCGACGAGGTCGCGCGTTGCGCCGCGGACATGTTCGCGGCACACCCGGGAAACCGCGTTCGACTCAAGGCGATCGGCGGCGGCGGCGGCAAGGGCCAGCGCATTCTGCTTGGGATTCCGCGGGGCGAATCGAACCGCGACGCCGCGATCGAGGCGGCGCGCGGCGCGCCAGCATCGGTTCGAGAGATCCTGGCAGAGGTCAAGGCGGGCGGCGTCGGCGACGACAAGAACGTGATCCTCGAGCTCAACATCGAGGAGACGCGACACAACGAGATCCAGCTCCTCGGCAACGGAACGTGGTGCATATCCCTCGGCGGCCGCGACTGCTCGGTGCAGATGCACGAACAGAAGCTCCTCGAGGTGTCGGTCACCCAAGAGGGCCTCGCGCAGGCGATCGGCTGGGCTCGCGCGAGCGGAACACCAAAGGCTATCGCAGCGCTCGAGCAAGACCTCGCCACCCTCGTCAAGATGGAGCAGGAGGCCGAGCGCTTCGGCGTCGCGGTCGGCCTGAACTCAGCGTCGACCTTCGAGTGCATCGTCGAGCGCGGCCGGCACTATTTCATGGAGGTCAACACACGGATTCAAGTCGAGCACCGCGTCAGCGAGCTCTGCTACGCGCTGCGCTTCGAGAACCCGCAGGACCCCAAGGACTCGTACACGGCGTACTCGATCGTCGAGGTGATGGTGCTGCTCGCGAGGCACGGCGCGGCGCTGCCGCGCCCCACGCGGGTCGCCCGCCACGGCGCGTCGATCGAGGCTCGCCTCAACGCGACCGATCGATCGCTCTCGCCGCACGCCGGCGGGATCATTCAGAGCTGGACCGACCCGATCGAGCACGAGCTGCGCGACGACCAGGGAATCTGCCTGAAGAACCCGGACACCGGGGTCTTCGTCCGCTATCGCCTCGCCGGGGCGTACGACAGCAACATCGCGCTGCTGGTGACCTACGGCGACGGTCGCCAGGCGAGCTACGAGCGGCTCTGCGAGATCCTTCGTCGCATGAAGCTCCGCGGCGTGGACCTTCAGACCAACAACGCCTTTCACTACGGGCTGGTCCACTGGTTTTTGTCGCACGGCGTGTGGGCGAAGCCGACCACGCGCTTCGTCGTTCCGTACTTGACTGCTGTCGGGCTGCTCGCCGAGGCGGCGCAGGAGATCGACGTCGCCGTGGCGATGTCGATGATCAGCGCCCACCACGAGAAGCGCTGCGCCGCGGTCGAGGGCGAGGGCGGCAAGAAGCTGCTCGCCGCCACCCGGGTGGCGCTGGGTCGAAAAGAGACCCTCGTTCAGCGCCCGTTCGACACGCTCTTCGACGAGCCCCACGTGCTCGCGGCGTGGCTGAGCTTCAATCGCACACGATTTCAAGTGACGGACGGCAAGGTGCGATGGCTCGCCAACCCCATCGAGGTGTTGGCGGACACGTACTGGCTGCTCAACATGGACTATCGGTCCGGCGTTCCGGCGGCGCACGTGATCTGGCAGCACGACCACGAGCTGCTCGAGACCGCGCGCGGCTTCTACCGACGCCTCGAAGAGCGCCTGGCGGGGCTCGACTGGCCGACGCTCTCGCGCAGGCTCGAAGAGAGCGCGCCGCCCGAGGGCTTCGACGCGGCGCTGTGGGAGCGCGTGCGCAGCGCGCACCAGGGCTATCAGCTCGGCCTCGAGCTGCTCGACCTCTTGCCGCTCGTCGCCGACCGCGCGGGCTTCTTCGAGCTTCGGATCGACGACGAGCTCGAGGTCGTCATTCCGTCGCGGCTCTTGGACACGACGCTCCAGTCGAAGATGAAGCGCGTGCTCTCTCCGCCGCCCGCGACGCGCGCCAACGAGGTGGTCGCGTCGTCGGGGGGCATGTTCTATCTGCAAGAGGCGCCCGATCGACCGCCGTTCGTCGAGGTCGGAACGCACTTCGACGCCGGACAGCCGCTCTACATCATCGAAGTGATGAAGATGTTCAACAAGGTCCTCGCGCCGTTCGCCGGAACGATCGACGAGGTGCTCGTGCCCGGCAACGGGACGATCGTTCAGAAGGGCCAGCCCCTGTTTCGAGTGACCCCGGACGTCAGGGTCGTCGAAGAAGACCCCGCGGCGAAGACCAAGCGGCTTCGGACGAGCACTCAGCGCTTCGTCGACGCGGTGTTCGCGTCCCGCGGCTGAGCGGTCAACCGGGGAGGGGTTTGCTGCGAAACACTTCGACGCCGACGGACTCGCAGTCCGGGTAGACGTCGAGCTTCTCCGCGGCGACGATCGCGGCGTGGATCGACTCGTTGTCGAGCAATGCCGCGGCGATGTCGTCGCAGAGCGTCTCGAGAAGGTTGATGTGGCCTCGACCGATCCGCTCCGCGATCGCAGCGCGAATGATGTCGTAGTCGAGCACCTCGCGGAGCTGGTCGGACTTGGGCGTCGACCGCTCGAGCGGAACGAACAAGTCGACGCTGAAGCGCACCCGCTGCGCGCCGTGCTTCTCGCTGTGATTGACGCCGATTCGCACAGCGACGTCGTATCGACGCAAGAACACCCGCCGACATCGGGTCACGAAGAACTCTGGAAGTCCGCTCAGCATCGTTGGGGCCGTGCGTTCTCTATACTATTTACCGCCTGTGCTACTCACGACGAACAGTGTCTTCGATCTCGGCGGCGCTCAACGAAGGTAGACGTTCAATCCGATGCACCAGGTACTGGCAGACCTCGTTTCGCTTCTCGCCCTCGAGCGGCTCGACCGTGATCGTTTTCGGGGGACATCGCAGAACCTCGGATGGGGCGCGATCTTCGGCGGACAAGTCCTCGGACAGGCGCTCTCCGCCGCGACGCAGACGGTCGAGGCCGATCGCGCTGCGCACTCGCTGCACGGGTACTTTCTGCGCGCGGGCGATCTCAATCGACCCATCCTCTACGACGTCAGTCGCCTGCGCGACGGAGGCTCTTTCTCCGCGCGGCGCGTGACAGCCATTCAAGACGGAGACGCGATCTTCTGCCTGGACGCCTCGTTTCAGAACGAAGAGCCCGGCTTCGAGCACCAGGACACGATGCCCGAGGTGCCGTCGCCCGACACGCTCAAGTCCGAGCGCGAGATGGCGCTCATGCTCGCGGACTACCTCCCCTCCAAGGTGCGCGCCATGGCGACCGCTGAGCGGCCGATCGAGATTCGCCCGGTGGAGCTGCGCAATCCCCTCAAACCCAAGAAGACCGCGCCGCTTCGCAACCTCTGGTATCGCGCGATCGACCGGCTGCCGGACAACGTCGCGCTCCATCGCTATCTGCTCGCGTACGCGTCGGACTTTTCGTTTCTCGGGACGTCGATGGACCCGCACGGCGTCAGCTGGCTCACGCCGGGAATGCAGGTCGCCTCCCTCGATCATTCGATGTGGTTTCACCGCCCGTTTCGCATGGACGAGTGGCTGTTGTACGTCGTCGATAGCGCATCGGCGTCCGGCGGTCGCGGCCTCGTTCGCGGGAGGTTCTTCGCGCAAGACGGTCGGCTCGTCGCCTCGTGCATGCAGGAGGGATTGATCCGTCAGCGAGCCAACAAGGCTCCCGCGAAGCCCGCCGACGTCGACCCCGCGGACAAGAGCGGCTGAGGCGCTCGCGCCGACGCCCGACGCGAGCGACACCGTCGCCTACGAGCTGCGGCGAGCGTCGCGTGCGAACGGCCACTTCATTTGCGCCCACAGCCCCGAGGGCATCGGCTCGTCCACGCCGAACTTCGTCGGAAGCTGTCCGTTGGGCATGTGGTAGGTGCCGAACAGCAGGTCGATCACCGCGAAGAGACCGGCGAAGTTCTTGTCCCGCGCTGCGGGCTCGCTCGAGTGGTGCCAGCGGTGAAACACCGGCGACGCGATGACGTACCGCAGCGGTCCGAAGGTCCACGGAAGCTCCGCGTGCAGCACGAGGGCGTACACCGCGATCAGCGGCGCGGCCCACGCCAACGTGTCGAGCGGAAATCCGATCGCGATCACGACCCACCCCTGCGCGACGCGCGGCAGCACCTCTGCGACAGGGTGATTTCTCGCGGCCGAGAGCCAGTCCAAGTGCTGGCTCGAGTGGTGAATCGCGTGCGCGCGCCACAGCGGCGCGCGGTGCATCGCGCGGTGCATCCAGTAGCCCACGAAATCAACGACGAGCAGCGCGAGCAACGCCCGCGCCCACCCCGAGAGCGCCAGCACCGGACCGTGCCCCGCGGCCAGCATCGCGAGGGGACGGCCGCGAAGCACGCTGACGATCACCGAGAACGGCAACAGCGCCGCGATGACCATCCACTTGCTCGCAGGGTTGAACACCCACGCCTGCGCCAGCCAGTACGCGAGGTCTGTCCCGCGAGCGCGAAGCCGCGGCGGCCTCGCGCCGTACCTTCGCTCGACGTACCCGAGCGTGGCGGAGAGAAAGAGGACGACCAGCAGCGGTCCGAGGATGTAGCCCAAGAGCTTGCATAGACACCCTAGCGCTGCTCGCCACGGTATGCTCGTCGGGATGCTGACGGCGATCGATGTGCGCTCGAAAATCCCTGAAGTGCGCGGACTTCCGGGGATCGGCTGCGTCCCTTGGATGCTGCGCGACGGGCCTGGCTTCTTGCTTCGAGAGGCGAGGACGCACGGCCCGTTGTTTCGAGTGAAGCTCGGGCCGGGTGGGCTCCTCGTCGTGGCGCACCCACGCGATCTGCGTGTGATCCTCCACGATCAGGCGAAGGACTTCGTCCGCGGCAACACCGTCGACCTCGTGCGCCCGCTGCTCGGCAACGGGCTGCCGTTATCGGACGGAGACTTCTGGCTCAAGCAGCGGCGCACGATGCAGCCGGCGTTCAACCGCGGGCACATCGCGCTGCTCGCCGAGAAGATGGCCGCGGTGTGCGAGAGGAGGCTCGCGGACATCCCCGTCGGATCGACCACCGACGTGCATCGATTCTTCACCCACCTCGCGCGGGACGTGATCGTCGAGACGATGTTCTCGGACTCGGTGGCGAGCGAGACCGATCGGCTCGACGAAGCTTTCTCAGCGGTGAGCGAGTTCGCCGGGAGCCGGGCCTTCTCTCCGGTCAAGGTTCCGCTCGAGTGGCCGCTCCCCTCGAACACACGATTTCGAGAGGCGATCTCGACGATCGATCGCGTCGTGGCCTCGATCGTGAAGCGTCGTCGCGACGGTGAGTGCAAAGGCGACCTGCTCGACGCGCTGCTCGACGCGGTCGACCCCGAGACGGGCGAGGCGATGGCGCCAGAACACCTGCGCGACGAGCTCGTCACGATCTTCTTCGCCGGTCACGAGACCACGGCCAACATGCTCACCTGGGCGTGGGTCGAGCTGTCGTCGCACCCCGAGTGGTCCCATCGCATGCGAGACGAGATACTCGCGCTCGCCCCAGACCGCGCGCTCGACGCCAACGACTTGCCCAACCTGCCGATCACCAACGCCGTGCTGCGAGAGGCGCTGCGGTTGCATCCGCCCGCGTGGATCTTCGCGAGGCAGCGACTCGAGCCCTGCACGATTCGCGGCTTCGACGTGCGAGCGCGCGAAGTGCTGCTGTTGAGCCCGTACGTGACGCATCGGCTCGAAGAGTTCTGGCCCGATCCAGATACGTTCGACCCGCAGCGCTTCCTCGACGGCAATCCGATGACCCTCGGCGGCGGTCGAGAGATGCACTACCTGCCGTTTGGCGCGGGACCGCACGTGTGCATCGGCAACTTCTTCGCGATCACCGAAGGCGTGATCGCGATGGGCGCGCTCGCGCGACACGCGCGCCTCGCGATCATCGAGCCCTCCCGCGTCCGATCGGTGATCGCCGCGACGCTCACCGCAGGCAACACCGCGGCGCGCGTCGAGCGGTGGTGAAGAGCATCAACCGAAGACGGTCGTGTTGTTCTTCGCGATCAAGCACTGAACGTACGGCGCGAGGTGCGCCTCGGGGATCTGCCACGCCTGCGACAGCTGGTTGAGCATCGCGGTCTCTTGCGGCGCGAGAAAGCCGTCGCCCATCGCGAGGTCCGCTGCGTTGAGCAGCGCGCAGAGCTTCTGCTGCGGCGACAAGAGCTGCGCGCTCTGCTGCAAGAACATCGGAAACGCCGTCCGCCGCGTGTACGCGAGCGCCGCGTCGAGCACCGGATCCTCGGGGATGACCTTGAAGATGTCGCCGCGCTCGTTGGGGTCGAGGTGGCCGTCGCTGGCGGACAGATAGATCATCGTCGCAGCGAGCGCCACCTTCGGCGTGAGCGCGATTTGTTGGCCCTGAAATCCGTCGAACATTCCCATCGCTGTCCTCCATCGGCGCTCACTCGAGCGCGGTCTTGGCTCGGCGCCGCGCACAATCGGCAGAGCGAGACGTCGTCGTCGCGGAGCATCCGCGCGACGAGCGTGCGCCGTCAAGACCGGCGATCGAGAGGGACTCTCGTGACAGACAACGTCCAGCAGCAAGCGTGCCGCGATCGTTGGGGCGTGCCATCATCCGCGCACTCGAGGCTTTGCAGGCGCAACGCGCGACGTGCGTTGGTTGCGAGCCGATCATCACACGAGGTCTGTCCAGTCATGTCCAACGCTCCGGTCAACGGCCCACCGCCGGTTCGAACGATCGCCTTCAACTCGATGCCAAGCACGACGCGGCAACGCTTCGTCGACGTGGTCTCGGGACGGTCGGCGCAGAAGCCGATTCTGTCTCAACCGTCGCTGACGGTCGGAGGCGGCATCGGGTGGCTTCTGCTCTCGGTGTTTTGTGTGTTCGTCGTGCTCGCCACGATGGCGTCCGCCTCGCAGGGCCGCTACTCGAGCTCGTGGATCGAGGGCGTCGCGGGCCTTGTGTTCATCGCGTCGACGCTGTGGCTCGCGATCTTCGGCGTGTTTGCTGCGGTCAAGCGCTTCAACACCAAGGGCGCGCTGCCGTTTCAGGCGGGCAAGTACCTGTTCGCGACGGACCTCGTCGTGGCCGAGAGCGATCAGGTCACGCTCGTCCCCATGGGGCTGATGAAGAACTTCAACGGAGTTCACCAGCACTACAACGGCGTCTATACGCACACGGATCTGCACTTTCACTTTCAGGGCTGGGGCACCGCCACCTTCGCCGTGAAGGGAAAGCACCTCGCCGAGCAGGCGCTCGACGAGCTCGCGGCGATGACCCGCGCGATGGGCGAGGCCGCGAAGAACAAGGACATGCGTCGCCTTCGCGAGCTCGACGTGTTTCACGACGCGTTCGCGTCGGGAGTCATGGACAAGCCGGGCCTCGCGGGGCTCGACGCGCTCGTCGCCGAGCAGAGCAACGCGCAGGCGAGCGGCCCCCTCGCGCGAGAGATCCCCAAGTTCTTCAAGTGGGGCTGGGCGGCGTCTTTGCTCGCCGCGATCGTGAGCGCGTTGCCCGCGTGGGCGCTCGCCGCGAGAGCCGGCGATCGCGAGCGGCTCGCCAACGCCATCGGGCCTTACTCCAGCACCTATCAGCTCGAAGATTACGTTCGTCGAGGCGGAGACGAGACCGACCTCGTGGCGACAGAGATCGCTCCGTTGACGGTCTATCGTGAGGCGCTTCGTCAAAACAGCGTCACGTCCCTGCGCGACTTCGTGCGGACCAACCCCAACTCTCGCTACGCCGCCGAGGCGCGCGGGCTCATTCGAGAGACCTTCGTTCGCCTGCGTCGTCGCTTCGAAGAGCAAGCGGCGGCCGATCCGCAGATGCGCGGATTCATGACCTCGCTCCTCGGCTACCTCGAGACCAACGACGCTCCGTTGGTCTCTGTGCGCTTTCGGCCGCCGACGTCGGACGCGCTCTCGCAGATCGACGCGCGGCTCTCGACGGAGGGTCGACGCGCGACTGGGGGACGCGACGTCGTCTCGATCGCGCCGCACTTCACGCTGGCCTCGAGCGGCCCACGCGAGCGCGAGATCACCCAGAACCTCGGGCGCGGGTTCGGCGCAGTGTTTCCCAACGACGTCGTCCGTCTCCAGGACGGCGCGCGCATCGACGGCGAGTCACCCACGACCGTGACCGAGCCGACCATCGAGGTCGCGTACGTCGTGCGTCCCTCCGGGTCGTTCTACTCGCTTCGGAGCGGCAATCGCGCGTTCGTCGGAATCGTCGTCGACTTCACGGTCCTGATGCGCGTTCCGGGCGCGCCGCAGACGTTTACGTTCACGACCAGCGTCCAGCCGCCGGAGCGCTTCTCGTTTAGCTACGAGACCTACGGCAGCGCCGCTGGCGGTCCGAGCGACGGTCGCGTGTACAGCGTGATGGCCGAGCGCGCGTTCGATCAGCTCAGCGCGCACATGGCGGGGGTGTTCTTCCGCGCAGGCACCGACGGGTATCGCTCGCTCCAGGGCACCAACGCCCAAGGCTCGACGCCGAGCGCGCCGAGCGCGCCGAGCGCTGGCGCGACTGAGGTCCAGTGAGCGAGGGATAGGGCGCCGTCGGCCTGGGTCAGGTGGGCCAGAGCGCGGCGCTCGTTCCGCGGACGATTCGCTCGAAGGCGCGGTCGTCTTCGATGCGCCGCGCCAGAACGCGCAGCTCGCGGTCGTACTCGTAGGGGACGATCGGAAAGTCTGTCCCGTACAGGACACGTTCGCTGCGCTGCTCGATCGCTCGCCAGTCGATGCGCTGCTCGAAGTACTCGGCGCACGCCATCGACGTGTCGAGGTAGAGCCCCTCGTATCGATCGACCAGCGCGAGGTACGGCTCGAACTCGTCGAGCCCCAGGTGCGGAACGACGAGCTTCAACGTCGGAATCTCCTGCAACACCCGCTCGCATCGCGTGTGTTCACAAATCAAGTGCGTGTCGACGCCATACGCGTCGCTCGCCGGCGCCCGGCCGCAGTGCACCACCGCTGGGCAGCCCGCGGCGGCGCACTCGCGCAGGATGGCGATCACCCGCGGATCGTCGATGGGGGTCTTCTGCACGTGGCAGTGCAGCTTGATCCCGCGAAGCCCCATGGGGCCGAGCGCCTCGCGCACGATGTCGAGCGCGTCGCTGTCCTCGGGGGATACAGTCGCCATCGGGACCAGGCCCGCGTGCGCGTCGCCGAGCTGCCTGGCGAACGCGTTGAGCGATCGCGCGATGCCCGGTTTGTGCGCATACACCAGGCTCACGGCTCGCGTGACTCCGCTGGCGCTGAGGGCGCTCACGGTCTCTTCGGCGTTGGCGCGAAAGCGAATCTTCCACGCGTGCTCGTCGAACCAGCGCCACAGCGCGCGATAGATCGCGTCGGGCCAGAGGTGCACGTGCGCGTCGGTCACCCCGTCGAGGAGCCTTCGTCGCCGACGGTCCGCTTCGCGCGCGGCTCCAACGACGTCGCCGTCGCCGTCGAGCGGACGGGGATCGGGGACCTCGATTCGCCTGGCGATCGCGCAGCACGGCGTGAGCGTCTCTGAATCGGTGTTCATTCTTCGCCTACCGTACACCGCATGAGCCGCGGCCGCGGGTTGCGCTATCGTGTGGCTCGCGTCGAGCGCGGTCGCTCGCCGGCGAGCGGCCCGCCAACAGAGCGGGTCGATGATCGATGGATTGCACGCTTTCATGACTACGAATCGCGCCGCCTTCGTTGCTCCAGACCCGCTGCACGCGCTCGTCGACGCGCTCGAGAGCGGGCGCTCGACCTTCGCGTGGGCGCTCGAACACGCGTCGGCCGGCGATCCGCTACCCGCGCTCTGGGATCGATGCGAGGACCCCTTCGTGATGCTCTGCCTCGCCGCGCACGTTCGCGTCGCCGAGACGTCTCGCGCGCTGCTCGAGGCATCGACGGACGAGCGAACCTATCCCCACGCGAGAGACTGCTTGAGCAGCGCGGCGCGCGCGCTCGGGACCGGCGCGATCCGCGAAGCCGAGAGCTGGGTCAACAGCGCGGTGGTGCACTTTCCCGGACGAGGGTCGGCTCGTCCGCAGCCCGAGAAGGGACGCGCCGTGAGCGCCGCGATCTGCGACGCGATTCGCAAGCACGTCTCTCTCGAGCTCGCGCTGCTGTCGCGCTGAAGCGCCGGTCGCTCGATCGGGTCGGGTCACTCGATCGGCGCGAAATCGCCTCGAAGCGCGGTCTACAGACCCGCGTCGATGTTGCCGGCGTCCGCGACGACCTGCACCCGAACGACGCTGGATGCGGGCGTGCGCCGCACCCCTGCCTGCTCGCTCAGACGAAGGACGGTGTCGCGCTCGACCTGCAGACGACGCTCTGCCGCGATGCGACCACGGATCCAGTCGGCGCTCTCTTCGAACGTGCGATCGATCGCCGCGCGCTTGTCGACGAGCCGCACCATCCAGTAGCCGCGGCGGCCTCGATAGCTTCCCTGAACGGGCTCGGGCGTCACGTCCCCTTCGTCGCGGAGCGAGAAGGTCGCTCGGCGAAGCGCGTCGTCCAGGTCGTCTCGAGACTCCGTGATGTCCGCGAACTCGTACTCGGCGCGGATGATCTCGTCGTCCGTCGTGAGCTGACGGGTCAACTCGCGAAACGCCCGGCGGAGCTGCGGCCGATCGAGCCTCGACCATCGACGGGTCTCGCGCTGCAGCCGAGAGAGGTCGCTCGTGAAGAGCACCGCGACGCGTCGGCGCTCGGGGATGTGAAAGCGAAACGCGTTGGAGTCGTAGAACGCCCGCGCTTCTTGATCGGTGACCCGCAAGGAATCGGCCGTCGGATTGAGCACCGTGGCCCGCAGCCGCCCGATCAACGCGCGCTCGATCGCGGCGCGCACAGCAGGGTCATTCTCGAGCCCGCGACGTCGGGCCTCGGCGGCCAGCAAACGGTCGGCGACGATGCGATCGACGATCCCCTCGAGCGCCGCCGGATCGCTGGCGAACCGGCGCTGCTCGAGCTCGTTGCTGTCTCGAACGCGGTCGAGGACTTCGCTCGCCGTGACGCTCAACCCGCGACCGGTAGCCACGGCCGTCGTCGCCGGGGCAGCAGCCTGCACGACGACCGACGTTCCCGTTGTGTCGGGCGTCGAGGCGTCGATCAGCCACGGGATTCTGCCCAACGGAATGCCGCCGTCGAAATACGGCCGCGACTGCGCGCTCGCCGAACGTCCGCCGGCCGCGACGGCAGCCACGACGAGCGAGGCGCCCGCGAAGGAGAGCAAGAGTGGTGAAATCCGACGCACGCTGGTCTCGAGTTGAACGAATCAGCGCGGGATTTTCTTCGCGTCTTCGAGAAACTTCGCGAGGCCGATGTCCGTGAGCGGGTGCTTCGCGAGCTGCTCGATCACTTTGAACGGAATCGTGCACACATCGGCGCCGAGCGTCGCGCTCTGCACCACGTGAATCGGGTGCCGAACCGAGGCGACGAGCACCTCGGTCTTGTAGTGATAGTTGCGGTAGATCGTCACGATCTGCTCGATGAGCAGCATGCCGTCCTCGCTGGCGTCGTCGAGGCGGCCGACGAACGGCGAGATGTACGTCGCGCCGGCCTTGGCCGCGAGCATCGCCTGCGTCGGCGAGAAGCACAGGGTGACGTTGGTCTTGATCCCCTCGTCGGTGAGCGTGCGGACCGCCTTGAGGCCCTCGACGATCAACGGGACCTTCACGACGATGTTCTTGTGCATCTTCGCCCACTCGCGGCCCTCGCGGACGATGTCGTCATACGACGTCCCGAGCACCTCTGCGGAGATGGGGCCGTCGACGAGCTCGCAGATCTCTTTGACGACGTCGACGTACTTTCGCCCGGTCTTGGCGACGAGCGACGGGTTGGTGGTGACGCCGTCGATGGCGCCCATCCGCGCGGCCTCGCGGATCTCATGGGTGTCGGCCGAGTCGATGAAGATCTTCATGGCGCCTCCCGTGTATTCTTGTTGGGCGTCGGAGTCCAGAGCGGTACCGCCCACCCGGCCGTCGACAAGGTCGCCAATGCCTACGCTCGGCGGGGAGGCATGCGGTATAAGCGCGCCATGGACAGGCCCCTCGCGCTCATCCTCGACTTCGGTTCTCAGTACACGATGCTCATCGCGCGGCGAATCCGCGAGCTCGGCGTGTACTGCGAAATCCTACCGTGCACCGTCGGCCTCGAGCGGGTGCGCGCGATTCGGCCGCGCTGCGTGATCCTGTCCGGCGGCCCCTCGAGCGTCTTCGACGAGGGCGCGCCCAGCTTCGATCGCGCGCTGTTCGAGCTCGGCGTTCCCGTCCTGGGCATCTGCTACGGCGAGCAGCTGACAGCGCACCTTCTGGGCGGCAAAGTCGAGAAGGCGGCCGAGCGCGAATACGGCCCCGCGAAGGTGACCGTCCACAAGAACAAGGGGATCCTCGCGCGCTTCTACGCGGACGAGTCGCTCGACGTGTGGATGTCCCACGGAGACCGCGTCATCGCGCTGCCCGACGGCTTCGAGGTCCTCGCGACGAGCCCGCATTCGCCCTTCGCCGCGGTCGGAGACGACGTTCGACGAATCTACGGCGTGCAGTTTCACCCAGAGGTTCATCACACGCCGCGCGGCAAGGACGTGCTCGCCGCGTTCTTGTTCGACGTCGCGCAGATGAGCTCGGACTGGAGCGCTGGCGTGTTCGTCGACGAGGCGATCGCGAAGGTTCGCTCGCAGGTGGGCGGAGGTCGCGCGATCTGCGGTCTGTCTGGAGGCGTCGACTCCTCGGTGGCCGCTGTCCTCTGTCACCGCGCGCTCGGCGGTCGTTTGACGTGCGTCTTCGTCGACAACGGACTCTTGCGCAAGGGCGAGCGCGAGCAGGTCGAAAACGTGTTTCGCGAGCAATTCGCCTTGGATCTACGCGTGATCGACGCGAGCGAACGGTTTCTTCGCGAGCTGCACGGCGTCACCGACCCCGAGAAGAAGCGCAAGATCATCGGCAAGGTGTTCATCGACGTGTTCGACGAGGTCGCGCACTCGATCGAAGGCGTCACGCACCTCGTGCAAGGAACGCTCTACCCCGATGTGATCGAGAGCGTGTCCTTCAAGGGCCCGAGCGCCGTCATCAAGAGCCACCACAACGTTGGCGGGCTCCCCGAGCGGATGAAGCTGTCGCTCGTCGAGCCGCTGCGCGAGCTCTTCAAAGACGAGGTGCGCGCGGTCGGAGAGGCGATGGGCCTGCCGCGCGAAGTCCTCTGGCGACACCCGTTTCCCGGACCGGGGCTCGGCATCCGGTGCCTCGGCGACCTCAACAAGCAACGGCTGGACGTGCTTCGCGCGGCGGACGCGATCGTCGAGGACGAGCTGCGAAAAAACGGCCTGTACGACTCGGTCTGGCAGTGCTTCGCGGCGCTTCTCCCGGTGCGTTCGGTGGGCGTGATGGGCGACGAGCGCACCTACGACGAGTGCATCGCGATCCGCGCTGTGACGTCCGTCGATGGAATGACCGCGGACTGGGCACGCCTCCCGTACGACGTCCTCTCGATCATGTCGTCGCGAATCATCAACGAGGTTCGCGGCGTCAATCGCGTCGTGTACGACATCTCGAGCAAGCCGCCCGCGACGATCGAGTGGGAGTGATGCGATCGCTCCTTGCGATCGCGCTCGCGCTGGCCGGATGCGCGACGGGCAACAGCAATCGCGGCACGCGAAGCACCGTCGCGTATCGATTCGTGTGCTCTCCGAGGGACGCCACGCTCGTGGTCGACGAAGAGAACATGGGGCAGTGCGTCCTGTGGGAGCAGCGATGGCTCGGCCTCGGCCCAGGCACCCACCGCGTGCGCGTCGAGCGCGAGGGCTATCTGCCCAACGAGTCCGAGATCCCGGGGCAGGGACCCAGGGGGACGATCCGGATCGAGCTCCGCGAGCGACCCGAGTAGCGCCGCAGGGCGGTGATCGATTCGAGATGGAGCCAAAAGCCCCGCCGCCCCCGCGGGTTCTTCGCGACGACGCGACCGTTCACAGATCGAGCGGCTCGCCCTCGTCGCTCCACGCGCTGACCCACGCGCCCGATCGCTCGGCGTGCTTGTTGAGCGCGGAGTAGTACGGGTGCCGCGCCATGAGCGCGCCGTCGCCGAGCACGAGCAGCGATCGCTTTGCGCGCGTGATCGCGACGTTCATCCGTCGCACGTCCGCGAGAAAGCCAATGTCGCCGAGGTCGTTCGAGCGAACGAGATCCACGACGATCACGAGCTTCTCGCGGCCCTGAAATCCGTCCACTGTCGAGACCTCGAGCCCGCTCGACAACAGGTCGTCGAGCGCGTCTCGGATCCAGCGCACCTGCGCGTTGTACGGGGTAATCACACCGATGTCCGACGGCGCGACGCCGCGAGACACGAGCCTTCGCACTTCGGCGGCGATGCGCGCGGCGTTGCTCGGGTTGCGCGTCGAGGGATCGTCGCCTTCGCGCTCTTCGTCCCAGCCGCGACCCGCGCTGTCGAGCAGCACGAACGGGCCGGGCCTCGCTTCGTCCGCGCGAATGCTGGGGAGCTCTTCGAGCCTCGCGGCGGCGACCTCGGGCGCCGCGACGAGCTGCCCGCTGTAGGTCTGCGCGTTGGGAAAGGCCATCAAATCTGCGTGCATCCGATGCTGAACCCGCAGCAGCGTGACCAGCGACGAGGCGTGGCTCCCCGCGGCGAGGCGCTCGAACAACGTCGACGAGAGCCCGTCGTCGACAGCTTCTTTGGAGATCACCGTCGGAGGGAGCTGAAACGGATCTCCGGCCATCACGACCTTCGTCGCGCGCAAGAGCGCGACGAGCGCGATGGGGTCGGGCGCCTGCGTCGCTTCGTCGAGAACGACTCGGTCGAACGCGAGCCCGTCGAGCTGCCATGCGTCGGCGCCCGCTGCCGTCGCGGCGATCACCGAAGCGTCCTGAAGGATGTTCTTCTGCGCGTCCTTGGTGGCGCGTCGCGCGCTCGCGAAGAGGCCGTTGATCTCGCTCTTGGCCTGCGCGCGCTCTTCGCGCGAGACGGCGCCGCGCTTCATCCGCTGAGCGAGGCGGTGGCGAAGCGCCTCGGCCTCGCGGATCCACCCGTCGGCGAGCTTCGCAGAGTCAGCCTTCTCGAGCCGAGCGTCGAGCGTGTGCGCCTCCATGTCCACAGAGACGCGCGCTGGATGGCCGATGCGCACCAGCGAGACGCCCGCGCGCACGAGTCGTTCGGCGAGGTTGTCGACAGCCGTGTGGCTCGCCGCGGTCACGAGCACGCGCTCTCCTCGCGCCGCCGCTTGCCGGACGAGCTCTGCGAGGGTGCGCGTCTTGCCAGTCCCCGGCGGACCGAGGATCAACGCGAGCTCGCTGCGAAGCGCCCTCCGCACGGCGACTCGCTGATCGGCCTCGAGCTCTGCGTCGAACCACGCGGGTTCGTCGTCGGTGCCCACGGGAGCGAGCGGCGCGGCGAGCGCGAACAGCCTCTCGAATCGTCCGCGCTCTTCGCTGCGAGGCGGCAGCTCGCCGACCGTTCGCATCGCAGAAAAACCGCGGTCGAACGTCACTTCGGGCGCCTCGCGATCGAGTCGAACGCCCGGGTCCCACATCGACTCGGGCGACGAGTCCTCTTCGATCATCACGCCGATGCGCTCTTGCGTCTTTCTCGCGATCACGCCGCGGACGGCGCCCTCTTCGTCCGGCGCGGTTCGCCACAAGACCACGGGATCGCCAGGACCGAGCCGAAGGTCCCGCAGGTTGGCGCCGCGGCCGGGCTTGAACCAGAGCAGCGTTCGATCTCCGGGGGCAGGCGCGTCCTCGTCGAGCGACAATCCCGCCAACGCGATGCCCGCGTCGACGCGCTCGTCGAGCGTCGTTCGCCGTCGCTCTTCGATGAAGCGCTCTCGCGCGGCCTGACGCTCGATCTTCCACGCGCGATCGAGGCGCGCGAGCTCGTCCTGGAGGTTCACGGGTTACTCGAGGGCACGATAGAGGTCGGCGAGCAGGTCGTCGAGGTCTTCGACGCCGACCGCGAGCCTGACGAGCGACGGCGAAATCCCTGACTTTCGTCGCTGCTCGTCGCTCATTCGCGAGAGCGACGACGGGTACATCACCAGCGACTCGACGCCGCCGAGCGACGGCGCCAGCGCGAACAGCTCGAGCTTGCGCACGAACGCGCTCGCCGCGTCGGAGCCGCCGCGCAGCTCGACAGAGACGACGCCGCTGCCTCCTCGCATCTGCCGCTTCGCGAGCTCGTACGAGCGATGTGACGGCAAGAGGGGATAGTGCACGCGCTCGATCGCCGGGTGCTTCTCGAGCGCCTCTGCGATGCCGAGCGCGTTGCGGTTGTGCGCCTGCATCCGAAGCGCAAACGTGCGAATGCCGCGCACGACGAGCCACGCGTCGAAGGGCGAGAGGACTCCTCCCTCTGTGCGAAGGTGCTCCCACGCGCGGGACACCGCGGGGTCGTCTCCTGCAACCACGCCCGCGACGACGTCGGAGTGTCCGGCGAGATACTTGGTCGCGCTGTGAAACACCGAGTGCGCGCCGAGCTCGATCGGCCGCGTGTTGAACGGGCTCGCGAAGGTGTTGTCCACCACCACGCGCACCTCGCGCGCGCGGGCGACCTCGCAGACCGCAGCGATGTCGACGCAGTCGAGCGTCGGGTTGGCCGGCGTCTCGAGCACGATGAGCTTGGTCTCGGGCACGATCGCGTCGCGGTAGTGCGAGGCGTCCGTGCCCTCGGCGAACGACACGCCCACGCCGAAGCGAGAGAGCACGCGCTCGAGCAGGTTGCGCGTGTCCCCGTAGAGCGTCCGCGACGCCACGACGTGGTCTCCCGCCGCGAGAAACGGGACGATCGCCGCGCTCGCCGCGGCCATCCCGCTCGCGAACGCGATCGCGCCGCTGGCGCCCTCGAGCTTCGCGACGAGCTGCTCGAGCTGCTTGTTGTTGGGGTTGGCCCAGCGGCCGTAGAAGTCCTCGGGCGCGCGGGTGTTCGCGGCGTCGATGAGCTCCTCGGCCGTGTCGCGCCGGTACGTCGCGCTCTGCCAGATGGGGGCGACGACGGCGCGCGTTTGATTTCGTGTGCTGTCGCCGTGAATGGCGGTGGTGCTCCAGCCGTGTCGGCGCTCGTCCTCGTCGCTCACGACTTCGTCCACTCCGTGCTCTCGACCACCGGGAGTTGCAGCGCGCGCTCGCGTTCGAGGTCGAGGTTGCCGACGTGCAAGGACAGCGGGCTCTGCACCCACTTGTAGATGCTCTGCGTAAACAGCCGCACAAACTTCTGCACCCACGCGGTGTGCACCGCCGTCGTGTCCGCGGGAAACATCGTGTCGAGCACGGCGACGATCTCGTCGGGCGACATCTTCTCTGCCGCGTAGAGGTGAAAGCACGCGTCGAGCGCGCGAAACGGCATGAGCTCGTCTTCGCCTTTTTGATTGGACGCGAGCTCTGGGCCCGCGGGGGCTTCGAAGCACGCGCGGATCCCCTCGAAGCCCTTGGTGTCGAGCAGGTACTCGAGCAGGTAGATCACCACGGTCTTCGGCACGTTCGCGAGCACGGCGAGCGCGCCCTCGAGGTCGCCGCCGATGGTCGTGTAGCCCATCGCCTTCTCGGACATGTTTCCCGTCTGCAAGAAGAGAAAGCCCGAGGTGTTCGACCAGTTCCACATGCGCTGGCCGCGGAGGCGAGCTTGGATGTTTTGCTTGGTGATCGGCGTGGGATCTTGACCGCCGAGCATGGTCCGCGTGACCTCTTCTTCGCGACCGAACGCCTCTTCGATCGGCACGATTTGAAAGCGCGCGCCGATCTCGTCGCAGATCTTCGCCGCGGCGCCCTGCGTCTGGTCCGACGAGTACCGCGACGGCATGTAGAACGCGTGCAGCGCGTCCTTCATCTGCTCCCTGGTGTAGCGCTTGGACAGGTAGCGATGCGCGACGAGCAGGGTCAGGAGCGAGTCTCGCCCGCCCGAGAGCGCGATGCCGATCCCCTTGAACGCGCGCGTTTTCTCGAAGTAGTCGCCGATGCCCATCGAGAGGGCGTCCAAGAGATCCTCGCAGAAGTCCTCGCGCGCGGTTCGCTTCGGCGCTGCTCCGTTCGGAAGAAAGAAGCTCCCGTTCGGTGGAACCGGGTAGGTCAGCGCCGTTCGATCCGTCGTCGAAGCGCTGACCGCGATGTGCGCGACCTCGCGTCCCGCCGCGGCGCTCTGATGCGCCTGCGCGTCCATCCTCCACGTCGTCGATTCGGTGCGGAGCCTCGCCGTGCGATCGAGATCGACGTTGACCGCCGCCCAGCGCTGGCTGAACCGCTCGAGCTCGAGCAGCGGCCTTCCGTTCGAGAACACGAAGCCGCCGCCGTCGAAGATGAGCCCGTCGTTGGCGCCGACGAGGTTGGCGTACACGAGCGCGCATTGGTTGTCGCCCGATCGTGTCGCCAGCATTTCGCGGCGCGTTCCCATCACGCCTGTGCGAAACGGCGACGCGCTGACGTTGACCACGAGCTCGGCGCCGGCGTAGCACCGGCGGCGCATCGGTCCGTCGGGCGACCAGACGTCTTCGCAGACCTCGAGCGCGAGCGTGCCGAAATCGAAGTCGAACACGAGGTCGCCGAACGGGACGCCGTGCACCGTTGCGCGTGAGTACGGAACGCCCGGCGAGAGCGTTCGAAGCTCGTAGAAGACGTTGTACGTCGGCAGCTTCTCTTTGGGGACGAGCCCCACGATCGCGCCGCGGTGCACGACGGCCGCGCAATTGTAGAGGTGGCCCCGGTGGGCGACGGTCACGCCCAGCACGATGACCATCGCGGTCTCTCGGGTCTCGTTCGCCACGCGCTCGAGCGCGCGCCGCTGCGCCTCGACGAAGCCCCGCCACTGAACGAGGTCCTCCTGCGAATATCCTCCCAGAACCTGCTCGGGAAAGCACGCCACGGTCACGCCGTCGGCGGCCATCTCCCTCGACATGGCGAGCACCCGCTCGGCGTTGCTCTTGACCGACCCGACCGTCGCGTTGATCGCCGCGAGTCCCACTCTCACAAGTCGCATGGTTTGTTCCTGCCAGGACAATAGTGCCCGATTTGCACGCTTGAAGGGGCGTCGATGCGTTGTTGTTCGCCGAGTGGTATTCCTTGCGGTGCGACCGCTCGCGTGGCGAGCTTCGCGTACACCGCAAGGAGAGTCAGCAGATGGAAGACGCGCTTCGCAAGCAGATCCAGGACACGATCGAGGGGCACAAAGTCGTGCTGTTCATGAAGGGCACGAAGCAGTTTCCGATGTGCGGCTTCTCGGGGCAGGTCGTGCAGATCCTGTCCAAGCTCGGCGTCGAGTTCTCGACGGTCAACATCCTCGACGACCCCGCGATTCGCCAGGGGATGAAGGAGTACTCCGAGTGGCCGACCTTTCCGCAGCTCTATGTGAACAAGAAGTTCGTCGGCGGCGCGGACATCGTGCGGGACATGTACACGTCCGGCGAGCTGCAGAAGCTCGTCGCGAGCTCCTGAGAGCTGCGCGCTAGTATTCGTCGCTGTCTCGTCGCTCGCGGCGCCGGTAGGGTCGCGGAGGTCGATCGCCCATGTGGACGATGACGGGCGAGCCGCTCTCGGTGTCGCCCTGAAACACGCCGTGCCATCCGTCGGGGAGGGGAGGGTTGGCCCAGAAGAACAGCCAGCGCGCGTCGTTGGGGGCCATGTTCACGCAGCCGTGTGACATGCGCCATCCCCATTGCTCGTGCCAGAACGCTCCGTGAATCGCGTACGACTCGTGAAAGTACATGACCCACGGGACGTCCTCGATCGAGTAGGGGCCGGCCATCGCCGTGTCGCCGTCCATCGTCGTGGTGATGTGCTTGGAGTAGACGCGGTACTGACCCGTGGGCGTGTTGTAGCGCTCGATCTCGTTGTACGAGCGCTTTCCCGTCGAGACGAGCGTCGCGAACACCGCGCGGTCTCCCTCGAACGCCGTGAGCGTCTGCGTGGCGAGGTCGATATCGATCCAGCGCTCGTCGGCGCGCACCCAGCTCGGGCGCGGTCTCTGGATCGCGATTCCGACGTTGACCTCTTTGACCGCCAGGTTGGGGTCCGCTTCGGTGCGCCAGTAGCGGTTCTCTCCGATCACCACGGGCTCGCTGTTGGCCGCGAGCTGTATGCCGCGGTGTCGCGGGACGCGACGGGTGAGCGAGGCGACGCGGCCGTTGCTCGAGATCGTGTAGAGAAACCCGCTCTGCGAGTTCATGAAGGCGTACGGGACGTGCACGGTGGTGCCGTCCATCACGACGCCGCGAAAGTCGCTCCAACGACCCCAGATCGACAGCGGCCCCGCCGGAACGAGCCCGCCCGACTGCGTCCTCCAGAACGCCGCGTCTGCCTCGCGAGAGCGAATCAGTCGGTCGAGCGAGACGTACATGCCCGTCATCAGCCGGCGAATCACGATTCCGCCGCGGTCGCCCTGCAGGTCGCCGAGCCCGGGACGTCGAGGCCTGTCGTCGTCGTCGTCGTCGCTGTGGCGACGCCTTCGTGATCCGTTGGACTCACTCGAGCCCGACGGTCCGCCGTCTCGTCGCTCGAACTCGAAGCGCCAACCGCGGTTGTCCCGCATCTCTTCTCGCGTGGGAATTTCGCGGAAAGCCGCGGTCCGTCCGTACACGATCGCGTAGCGATACGGCATCCCCGCGTCGAGGTCGGGCTGCGCTGGCCTCAGCTCGTGGCTCTGTTCGGTCCAGGGCGCCGCCAGGGCGCCGCCGACACACACGAATCCTCCCGCCTCGAGCTGATACCAGCCGCCCTCGCGACGCAGCTCTCGACGCACGGGGCAGGTCTCGCGAGCGACGCGCGTTCCCGTCAGGCGAACGATCGTCCCCGCCCGGAGGTAGCCGGCGAGCGGGGCATCCCGTCGCGGCGAGCGGCGAACAGGAACCCACGTCCCCCGCGCGATGATCTGCGTGGGCGGCACGAACGGCTCTTCGACGTCGACCCTCGCGTCGCTGGCTGCGGCGTCGCTCGCCGCGTCGTTCGTGGTGCCGTCGGACGCGTCATCGGCGTCCTCACGATCGGCGTCTCGGGCTGCGGTCGCGGAGGATCGCGCGTCCGGCGCGTTGGCGTGTTGGCCGCACGCGACGAGGGCGAGACAGAGGCTGAGAAGAAACGAGCTCCAGCGAGAGGTCATCATCGAAGCGGCGACGAGAGGTGACGGTTCTTGGCGACGGCGCCCAGCAATCGCGCGAGATTAGTGGCCCCGTCCCCAACTGCAAGCGAGACCGTTACCTCCGCGACCCGAGGCGCACGTCCGTCACAATCGCGCACGGGACGGGTTGACCTCGGGTCGAGAAATCGCCAGTGTACGCGCCCTCGCGACGGACCTCGTCGCGTTTGGGTCGTTAGCTCAATCGGTAGAGCAGCGGACTTTTAATCCGTTGGCCCCGGGTTCAAGTCCCGGACGACCCACCATCCGTCTGAAGATTTCCTGGATTTTCTCAGACATCGAAGGGGCAGCAGAGGAGGGCGGGGCCGCTGTGGATAGCCCTTCACCGTCGATCTTCGATCGCTCACGGCGCTCGCAGCGCCTGTTCGCGCATCGCCGCACGGCACTGCGCTGAGAGCCTTCGTGTCCAGCGCGCGCACTCGCCGCGCTCGCTCGCGCAGTCGCGGAGGTAGTCGCTGCGCGTTCGAGGCGCGAGGTTGCGGCCGTTCTGCCTGACGTCCATGCACTGCGCGATCGAGCCGCCGAGCGCAGCGCCGTCCACCTGGTGTTGCGTCAGGTAGAAGCACTCGCTGAGCAGGGAACCGGATTTCGGTTCGAAAATGCACATCCGCAGGAAAATCAGTAGCGGCGTCAACACCCAAGCGGCAACACGCTCGCCTCACGGC
>LNEO01000105.1 GCA_001465015.1 Deltaproteobacteria bacterium Ga0077539
GAGGGGGCGACGCGACTTTCTTTTGGCTGCGTAAGGAAGGGTGTGCCCTGTGAAACTTCACGTAAGCATCCACGTGCTCGCGCTCATGCTGGCCGTGAACGAAGCGCATGCAAACCCCCGACGCTTCAGCGTGGGGGTGGCGAGCGAGTTAAACCTGCTGCCTGCATTTTCGCCGTCTGGACTGCTCATCGCAGATCTGCGCCTGCCCGTGGCGCGCGAGGGGGCGTTGCGCGTCGCGTTCAACACCGAGACATTGCAGGTCGGTCTCGAGTCCATCGCGCTGACCGAGCGTCTCCGCTGGAGCGTCTTTGCACGCGGGCAAGTCGCCGCCGGTGGCCTCTTGGGAAACTTCGCGCTTGGTGAGCTGCTCGCGAACGTCGGCTTCTGGGCAAGCTACGTGCAGATTGGGACCTCGTTCGACGTTCTCTTGGGCAGCAACCACACGCTGACGATCGGAGTGTCTGGGCGGCGTTGGATTTTCAACGCATCCGTCGATCCCGCGGTGTTTTCGCTGCCTCCCGATGCGTACGCGGTCGAGCCTCGCCTTCGCTATACGTATTGGAACCTGCGTCATCCCGAGGGTGACTTCGACGCAACGATTCTTCACCCACGCTTCTTGGGCTTCGCGTTTGGCGTAGAGCTGGCGATGGACTACCGCTCGGCTACCGGAACATTCGGACTGCGAACGCCGTCGACGCTTCGACCGTTTCAGTTGAACCAGCGCCCGCTCATGGCGAGGCAATGGCTTCGCGTCGGCGTGCGACCACACCCCCGACTGCGCTTGCAGCTCGAGCAGAGCAGTTCCTATGGAGTCGACGAGGACGACTTTACCCGCGTCCGCGTTGGCGGAATGAACCCGTATGCCGTACAAGTTCCAGGTCTACCGTGGACTGTCCTGCTCTCTGAGCGACACTTCGCCGCGCACCTCGGCGTGCATTGGCGCGTGTCGCCTCGGCACGAGCACGAGCTCGGCGTCGCCGTCGGGGGGGGCGCGTTCAATGACCCTGCGCGCGTTGGCGATCTCGGTCAGTACGGAGCGCTTGCGGGAGCCGCGCTCTTCTCGGACCTGCGCTGGGGACGATGGACGCTCCATCTTCGTGTCGGCGCTGCGCTTCCGAGCGAGTGGATCGCACGTCAACCGCACGTGAGTACGTTTGTGTCCGTCTCACGCGGATGGTGAGGTATCGGGTTCGCGTCGAACTGCTCGAACCCGGCGTGACAACCGCGGTCGCGATCTCTGTGCCGCGAGCACAGCACGAAACGAAGCTGCCCTCTCTGGCCGCGTCGAAGCAACGACGAGGCGCGTCGTGACGACGTCATGCGGCAATCGGTTTCTCGGGGCAGAGGCAGTTTTTCGGCGTGTGTGCAGAAGATCACCGCTCGCGCGCCTCGGACCATCGTCCGCTTTGCTACTTTGGTTCACGCGAGTTTTCGCTCGAGATGCTGAAGTCTCAGCTGATTTCGAAAACAACCGCGTTATCGGCGCCGACGTTTGCCCTACCATCCCTCCCCACCACGACTCGCGCCCCGCGCAAGCCCACCAAGCCCACTCGCAAGCCCGCTGCGCCCGCTGCCAAATCCGGCACGTCCGCTGGCGCTCGCTCCCTCTCCGCCACGATCACCACGGCGCGCAAGGTGACCTCTGCGATGAAGAAGCGCTTCGACGCGCTCGTGGCGAAGATGGCGATCGCTTCGCGCGACGAAGCGCGCGGGTGGGACAGCTACTTCGAATACATGGGCGAGATCCTTCGCGAGAAGCTCTGGATCGCAGGCGGGTACGACTCTGCAACGCAGTGGCTCGAGTCGGTGTCCGACGATCCGCTGCGCTCTTTGCGGCGCAACGTTCGTGTGGCCGAGAGCTCGAGCCCCGATGAGCAAGTGAAGTTCACGCGAAGCAAGATCACGCTCGCGCTCACGCTCTTGGACGCGCGCGACGCGGCGGCCGCGGCCAGGCGCAACGAGCGCTGGGAGCCCTCGGACGAGCCTCGCGCCGTCGACTGGAAGGCCCTTCGCTTCGACGTTGTCCGCGACGGAAAGAAGAAGTCCCTCGCGCTCGCCGAGATCACCGCGCCCGAGCTCCAGGTACCGCGCCGCGATCGTCCCACCGCCTCGCACCGTGCGTTCGCCGCTGTTTTCACAGGCGCTACTGTGTCGGTCGTTGTGCGCTCCGGCGATGAAGCCGTCTACGCTCGAGGCGATGAACACCCGACCCCTGCTGCTCATGGGACCGCGCGAGGCTCTCACGAACCACGGCGGCGGACGGCGCGAGCACCGTGCGCATCGAAACGCGGGGCTCCACCGTGCGTGACGGCGCGCTCGTTCCGAGCAACGGAGCGCGAACGGAGCGCAGCGCATGATGGAGCGTTGGCAACCATCACAGACGCCGTATCGCCTGGGAAACCAAAGGCAGATCGCAACGCGAACCAAGGTGCCGGCGAGAAGCGCGGGCCGCTGGCGCATCGGGCCGACGAGCGTGGCGCTTCGGCAGAGAAGGTCGCCGAACGCTGACGCGTGCTCGAGCGACTCCGTTGAATGGCCGATCCCCCGGAGAGCGTGCTCGTCGAGGCGCGACCGGTGAGCGTGTCGTCTCGCTTGCATACTTCCTGCGCCGAGCGCCTCACTCGCGGCGAAACGGCCCCTCGCCCATGGGCAACTCGACGCGCTCGACGTCCTCGGGTGCCGCCCGTCGAAGAGCCTCGAGGTCCGAGGCGTACATCCTTGCGTGACCGCAGTATCCGCACACGACCGCCGTCAGCGCGACGCTCTGCGACCCGCGGGTGAGCACGTGCGCGTCGCGCAACACGAGCAGCACGTTGCTGTCGCACTGCCCGCAGCGGCGGAGCGCCAGCTCTTCGACGATCGAGCGCGGCGCGGGCGCGGGCGCGGGCACCGGCGCGATCGGAGCGAGCCGCCGCTGCAGCGCGCGGATCGACTCGCGCGCCTCGATCAATCGCTCGCGCAGGGCGGCGTCGCGCAGCAGCAGCGATGCGTCGTCGCTGGACACTCGATCGACGACCGAGCGCAGCGCGGCGACCGCTTCGGTCAACGTCGCGCGGTCGCACGAAGGGTCTGCGGCGAGCTGGTCTGCCCGACGTCTGGCGTCCTCGAGCGCGGCGCTGCGAGCGGCGGAGGTCTTCACGCGTCACCTCTCTCGGCGCGACAGAGCGCCGCGCAACGGGCCAAGCGGGGGGCGCTCCCCCGCCGAGGGCGCTCCGCGCGCGGCACAGCCGTGCTCCCGCAGGCGGCGAGCGCACGCGGGTCACGTTCAGAGACGCCTTCGCTCCTCGGCGCGTTCACGATCTGCAGAACATACTTCGGTTATGGACGCGACGGGCGCGGAGCAGTCGCTGTGTGCGAGCGCGCCTCGCTCGCCGCGAGGCGCGAAGAACCCCAACTCCAGAACCCAATGGGGTCTCGAGATCCGCAGGGCGGGATCGAGACCCAGGCGTCGCTCGCTGCCGCGCCGCTGCTGTCCTCGCTCGCTGCCGCGCCTCGAGCTGCGCGACCGCTTGTCCCGACGCTCGCCCGTCCGTTCGTCGTCAGGCGCTTCGCCCCAAAAAGCGGGTCGCCGTAGCAGGAGCAGCGCTCGCCCCGAGCGCGTCGGAGGCCGTATCCTCTTCTCCATGCCGTTCGAAGACACATCCGCGAGAGAAGCCATGCTCCGCGCCGCCCCGCATGAAGTGCGCGTGCAGCGGCTGCTGGGCGTGCTGGACTTGGCGCCGGCCGACCTGTTCGCGCTGCGGGCCGGACAGCTCACCCCGCGCCTGGCCGCCAAGGTGCAGAGCATCGGTCGGCTCTACATCGCGCTGGGCGCGACCGCGCTGCTCGCGGGTCCGGCTGCGTTCTCGATGTTCTTCTTCGTGGCCGGCGAGTGGATGTCCTTGCTGTTTCTGCTGGCCGTCCCCGGGGGCCTGTACGGCATCTACCTGGGCGTGCAGCGCACGCGCGACCTGTCAGTGGCCGTGGTGGAAGGGCATGTCACCAAGCTGTACGAGAAACCGCGGCGCGTCCTGATGGTGGGCGTGGACCGCTTTCCGGTGGACAACGTCACGCTCACGATCGCCGCCCACGACGAGACTGTGGATGGGGAGCTGCTGCGGGTGTACGTCTCGCAGCGCACGCGCATGTTGCTGGGGTTCGAGCCGCTGTCTTGAGCCACCACGAGCAGCTGCCGACGTTGGCTCGCAGCGCGGTCGTTCGTCGCTTCCACCGCCCTCTCCAGCCATTCGCGCCCGCGTCGGCACCCGCTCGCACAACCATCACGAGCGCGCTTGACAGAACGAGGGGCGGGTGGTTTCTTCCCGGCCCCTGTTTTCCCCTGTAGGAGGATTGTTGTCGTGAAGCGCACGTATCAGCCGAGCCGAACCCATCGAGTGCGCACCCATGGTTTCCGCGCGCGTATGGCGACCGCCGGCGGCCAGAAGGTGCTCGCGAACCGTCGACGCAAGGGCCGCAAGCGTCTGACGGTTTCGATCTACAAGAAGTGAGCGTCGCGCCCGAAGAGACGTCCGAGGCTCTGCCACCGGCAGAGCGTCTGCTCCTTCGGCGCGATTTTTTGCTCGTGCAGTCCAAAGGGCGGAGGCTGCACGGAGAGTGTTTCGTTCTCCTGGTCTTCGACCGTGGGGACGGCAAGCCCTCGCGCATCGGCGTCACCGTCTCGCGCAAGGTGGGAAACAGCGTCGTTCGCCATCGCGTCAAGCGATGGGTCCGCGAGACATTTCGCAGAAACAAAGCGGTGTTTCCGCAGAGCCGCGAGGGCAAGGTCCCCGCGAGCTTCGAGGCCGTTCGAGCCGAGCTCACCACGCTCGTCACAGCGAAGCGAAAGCCTCGTCACGATGGAGGTGACCGTCGGGGGGGGACTGGCGCGCCGGAGCGAAGCGACGCAAAACACCGCGGTCGCTGACCCCCGCAGCGAAGGCCTGGCAGTGCACTTTCGATGATGAAAGCCCTGTTGCTCGCGTTGTTGCGCTTCTACAAAGCGGCCATTTCGCCGTGGCTCGGCAACGTTTGCCGTTTCGAGCCGTCGTGTTCGCGGTACTCGATGGCCTGCATCGAGCACTTCGGCGCCGCAAAAGGAAGCTGGCTCACCGTGAAGCGTCTGTGCAAATGCCACCCGTTTCACCCAGGGGGGTATGATCCGCCGCCCGTTCCGGGGAAGTTGCCCGGCGCGACAGGGGACACTCCCCCTGCCGCGAGCGCTGGAGAACGTTGAACTCCAGCAGGAAGAACGCAGCCATCGATGGACTCGTCCCGTATTCGCACGCTCCTGATCACGCTCGGCATCTTCGGGCTCGTGTACTTCTTCGTCGTCAAGCCGACGTCGCAGAGCCCCGCACGGTCGTTGCCCGAGCGCCCCGTTCCCACCGCGCAGCAGCGCGGCGCCGAGCGCATCGAGCAGGTCCGCTCGGGCACGCTCGTCGCCGACATCAGCACGTACTCCGGCGCGATCCGGCAGTACCGCATCGAGCGGCCGCAGTTCGCCTCGACCCATCGGCTGGTTCCCGGCCGAAGCTGGTGGGAGCGCGACGAGCACCCGGGCTTCTCGACGACCGATCGTGAGCCGTTCTTTCCGCTGCGAACCAACATCGAGCTTCGCCGCGCTGGCATCAACGTGTTGCCTGCCTACCTGACGTTCGACGAGGTTCGCCGCGAGGGAGACGCCCTCACGCTCGTCGCGCACCTGCGCGAGCAGCAGGTCGAAGTGCACCGCACGATCAAGCCGCACACGGAGTACGCCTTCGCGGTCTCGACGCGCGTGATCAACCACGGCCCCGCCGGCGAGCTGCGCGCCTCGCAGGGCGTCTACCACTGGATCCCACGAAATCAAGAAGAAGGGCAGTTCTTCTCGCAGTCCTGGCGCCGCGCCGAGGGTCTCTGCCATCGCAACGGCAGGCTCCAGCGCGTCACCCGCGAGGACATGTCCAAGGTCGGCTACGACAACGACGGCGTCGCCCGCAACGCCAACTACGTGGGCGTCGCGAACATGTACTTCTTGCAGGCCCTCGTGCCGCAGGGAGAGATCGCCGCGTGTCACCTTCACGCCGAAGACCGCGGCGCGGACAAGCAGCTCGGCAGCGTGATGTTCGCGCACCTGTCGTGGACGCCCGTGCAGCTCGCCACCGGCGAGTCCCACGACTACAGGGTGATCTCGTACTTCGGTCCCAAGCACGCGCCGCACCTCGCGGCTGCTTCGCCCGAGCTCAAGGACGCGCTCGACCTGGGCATGTTCGCGTTCATCGCGCGCGGACTGCTCAAGCTCCTGCAGTTTCTTCAGAGCATCGTCCGCAACTGGGGCGTCGCGATCATGCTGCTCACGCTGATCGTGCGCACGGCGCTCTTTCCGCTGCTCGCGCGGTCGATGAAGAGCATGGCGGCGATGCAGAAGCTCAAGCCCGAGCTCGACGCCCTCAACGAGAAGTTCGCGGACGACCAGAACGCCAAGGGTCTCGCGACGATGGAGCTCTACCGCAAGCACGGGGTCAACCCCGTCGCCGGCTGCCTCCCGCAGCTCGCGCAGCTGCCGGTCTGGTGGGCGCTCTACACCACGCTGCAGACGTCGATCGAGATTTATCACCAGCCGTTTGCGCTGTGGATTCGTGATCTGTCGTCGCCGGATCCGTTCTTCGTGCTGCCGCTCGTGCTCGGCGCGGTGATGTTCGTGCAGCAGAAGCTCATGCCGCCCGCGACGCCCGACCCGATGCAGGCGAAGATCATGTTCTGGTTCTTGCCGATCTTCTTGACGGTGATCTCGCTGTTTCTTCCGGCGGGCCTCGCGCTCTACATGCTGGTCAACAGCGTGCTCGCGATCATCCAGCAGAAGATCACCAAGGCGCAGATCGACAAGCTGACCTCGGACATCGGCGGCGGCCCCGATGACAAGGGAATCAAGGTCCGCGCCGCGCCCGCTGCGACCAGCAGCAAGGGCGGCAAGGGCGGCAAGGGCGCCAAACAGCTCCCAGGCCGTTGAGACGCTGATCGCGCGGTGACCGGTAAATTCACGGGACACGGCGCGGGCGTCCGGGCGAAGATTCAACGAAGAGACTCAGGTACACAAGGAGCTATCGGGCGATGGTCACGGAGCAAGACGGAGACAACGAAGAGCGCGGCGACAAGTTCGACGGCGCCGACGGGCTCGATGAAGAGACCGTGGACGAAGTGCGCTGGTTTCTCGAAGGAACCCTCGAGCGCATGGGCTACCGCGTCGCGCTCGAGCTCTCTCGCTCGGGCCCCGAGGCGATCCTCGAGATCGTCGGCGACGACTCGAGCCAGGTGATCGGCAAGAAGGGCGCGACGCTCGACGCGCTGCAAGTGCTCTGCAACCGCGTCGCGCGCAAGTACAGCGAGGACGGCGAGCGCGGGTACGTGCTGCTCGACGCCAACGGCTACCGCGCCCGGCACGAGAAGAACCTGCAAGAGCTCGCGAGCAAGCTCGGCGATCAGGCGATCCGCGAGCGGCGCACGATCACGATGGAGCCGATGTCTCCGCGCGATCGTCGCGTGGTCCACATGGCCCTCGCGAAGTTCACCGGCGTGAGGACGCAGAGCCAGGGAGAGGGCTCCGAGCGCAGGCTGCAGATCATTCCGATGTCCGCGCCGAGGCGCGACGGAGACCGCCCGCGCGGCGGAGACCGCGGCGGGGATCGCGGTGGAGACCGAGGCGGAGACCGAGGCCGACGCCAGTGAGCTCAGCGGGGGGCCAGCGCGGGTACCTCTGCCCACGAGACGGTCACGCGCTGCGTCCAGTGCGCGACCTCTTCGCGTGCCCCGAGTGTCGCGGGATGCTCGCTCAGGGGTCGGACGCCGGGGATTTGCACCCGATCCTCTCGCGCATCGAAGCGAGCCGCGCCGAGGCGCTGAGCTCTCCCGAACACGGAACGGGCGTCAGCGCCTGCGCGGCGTGCACCTCGAGGACGAGAGCGCTGAGCTTCTTCGAGGTTCCCATCGATTGGTGCTCGCGCTGCGGCGCGATCTGGCTCGACGGGGGCGAGCTCGATCAACTGCGAACGCAGGTCGAACGACTGAAGGACCTCGTCACCAACAAGCAGCTCGACCCGTACCGCACTTCGGCGGCCATCGCCGCGCAGCTCGTCGTGCTCGGCCAGGTGACGTGCACGGCGTGCTTTCGCACGGTGAGCGTCAAACAATCGATCTATACGAGCGACGGGCTCGTTTGTGTTCCATGCGGGCGCGAGAAGAGCGGTGAGCTTCCGTCCCCAGAGACAGCAGCGGAGGTCGACGCGTGGCTCGACCAACAACGGCGAGCGAATGCAATGGGGCCGCACGCGGGAGACAGCGCGCTGCGCTGGTTCTCGCGGCTGCTCGGGATCGAGTGAGCGCGAGGCCAGCGGCGCGGGAGCAGCGAGTGCGGGAGCAGCGAGCGCCCGAGTGAGGAGAACGACAGTGGGCGCAGTGCTGAAGCCCCCACCCGCGCAGCGCGCCGAATGAGCAGAACGACAGTGGGCGCAGTGCTGAAGCCCCCACCCGCGCTGCC
>LNEO01000106.1 GCA_001465015.1 Deltaproteobacteria bacterium Ga0077539
GCCGCGTGAATCGTACGTCGAGCCATGGTGTCTCTCCTGCTCGTACGCGTATCGCCGCGGCTGACGCCCAACTACCCCAGGTCACGGATGGGTTACGTAGCACCGGCGCCGCAACGCTGCGCCGAGCAGCCCTTCGCGGGCTCCGTGCCGAAGCCCGACGTCGGCTCCCCGTTCAGCGCCAGACCGACGACGACTCGAGCACGACGCGCCCCTCGACCATCGCGTACGGCAGCACGCCGATCGAGACACATTCGTCGCGCATCGCAGCGTTGAGCTCGCTCAGCGGCGAGGCTCCGTCGGCGAGGACGAGCGGGTGATGGTCTCGAACGAGCAACCACATCGAGACGCGCGAGGCAGCGCGGACGGCGTCCATCGCTTTGCCTCCTCCGACGATGGGGCGACCGACGAAGCTGTTGCAGCGGATCGCGGTACCAGAAGGATTCGGGGAAGATTCCGAGGCCGTTGTTTCCTCGATCTTTGAGCTCGAACAGGTGGATCGTCGAGCCGTCGGTCGACGGAGCCCAGAGGTCGATCTGACTCTTTCCGCTCGGGCTCCAGCGCGTCGCGCGGCGAACTTCGCCGTCGAACACCCCAACCGGAAGCTGCCGCCGAACCGCCTCGATCGCGTCGATCGCTGCGAACTGCGCCGGCAGATCCTTCTGCCGTGTGAACGCCACCTCGATCGCGTGCTCGCCGCCCCGCTCGGGCCGCGCCGATTCGTCACGATCGGCTTTGCCCTCGTTGAGAACAGGCCGCTCGGGCCACCGCACGTCGAGCGCCGGCGACAACGTGAAGCGCGCGGGCACCAACCGCGACAACTCGTGCAACACGAACGCTGCGCGGTGACCGTGCGCCGTCTCGGGCAGGGCTGCATCGAGTTCGACACGCGCCTTCACAGCCTCGGCGCCGAACAGCGCGAAGTGCTCGAACCACCACGCCAGACACAGCGCGAAAAATGGAACCGCCGCACGATCCTCCTGCAAGTTGCGGTCGAACTCACTGGCCGACAGGCGGGCGACCACAGTGGGCACCGGCGATCGCTCGATGCTCCATGCAGCGCACGAGGGGACCGCGATCGCGCGGCCCATGCGCAACCGCAGCGCCTTCAGCGAGGACTCGAACAGCGTGGCGTCGGACATCGTGCACTCCTCGCACTTCGGGATCGGTGTCGCAACGAAGCAGAACAGCTCTCGCGCCAGCGCACCGGCTGCGCAGCATCGAGCCCGCGCTCAGCCGTCCTGGTGGATCCCCATCGCCGCGCACAGCCCCGCGTAGTTGCGGTAGATGATGCGGTCGAACTGCGCCCCGGTGATCTTCGCGGGCGCGCACACGTTTTCGAGAATCGCCTTCTGCAGCTGCTCGTAGCTCTCGTGGTTGGACTGAACGTCGACCGGAGCGTTCACCCCTGCCGCTTCGAGCACGTTGAGCACGCGCACATCGAACGCGATCAGCGAGCGCCCGAGATCGAGCCCGATGAGAAAGTCCCGTGCGCCCTTGTGTCCGATGTACTCGAGGTCCTTGCGCACTCGCTTTACGCGGGCGGCGTCGTCGGGCATCGCGGCCAGCCGGCCGAGATAGGCCGCAGCTCCGCCGCAGTGCTGGAAGAACTCGAAGTTCGCCACGAGCGCCTGCGTCTTCTTGCACGTGCTCGGATCGTCGGTGACGTACCGCACGCCGTGCTTGCGGAGCACTCCGTGAATCGCCGTGCCGCGCTGCGCTGCGGTCATGGGTGAGAGCGCCTCGATGGAGACGAGGCTCAGGTCGCCAGAGTCAGCGAGCTGCTCCCAGCGCGAGCTGCTTCCGACGACGCACACCTGCGAAATGATGGCGTTCCAGAGGTCGGCATCGGTGGTGGACTTCCACCCGTCGACGGGCGAGAAAAAGGGGCGAGCGCGCTCGAGAAAGTCCTCGCACGTGCAGATGGCAACGAGGCGCTTCGCGGCCGCGGGCGGGATCAAACGCGAGGTCGGCTTCATCGCTCGTTCCGAGGGTACTGCGCTTCGAGGAGAATCCGCAGCGTCGAGCAAGCTCTCGGCGCAGAGCGCTCGACCGGTGGGCAAGCCTGCGCAGGGCTCGATCCGCGCGCCTTTCCCCCAGCGGAACGAAGCGGACGTGGTAAGTGTTCGCCGTGGCCGTGAGCCCCTACGAGTACGACGCCGGCGAGCCGTGGGTCGAGCGAAAGCACGCACCCCGCGGCGCCGAGCCCTCCTGGAAGAAGAGTAACGGCAAGGTGATCACGACCTGCCCCAACACGTTCGACAAGGCCACGGCAAAGACACTGCTCAACGATGAGCGACGGTTCGAGTGGCGCGAGCCTCGAGATCCAACCGCCCACCCCGACGCGATCTGGATGATTCACGACGGAGTGCTCTACCGCGCCGAGCCGACCAACGTCGGGGTATCGTTTCATGGCTTTCCGGAGACGAAGGCGAAGCTGGACGACTGCCTCACCAAGAAGCAGCAGAGAGCACTCTTCGCGTGGGCAGAGGCGCTCGGCACTCTCCGGGAGTTGAAGGCGTGGCTCGCGAAGACGGAGGGATGGAAGTGAGCCGGCAGTCCTTCGGCAAGGCCTCGAGCCTCGGCTTCGTGCTTCAGTGGGAGCACGACCACGCGACGAGCTCCGTGTCCGCCTCCCGCGGCTGGCTGAGCGCGACCGTCGCTGACGTCGAGGTCTGGCCCTTTGGCGGTCCAGGAACCGAGAGTTGGCCCTGGATCGAACTGCTGGAGTTCTTCGGTCGCTACTGGCGCTACATCGAGTTCGAGGTCGGTGGTGACCCTCTCGGGCTCGATGTTCAGCCCGATCTCCTGCGCACCGCGGCCGAACAACGATGGCGCTCGCTCTCCGAAGAAGACTCGGACCGCGAGGAGGAAGCGCTGCTGGTGTATCTGCGCAGCCACAACCTCGCCGCAGCCTTTCGCGGGGCTTCAGCTCCGGCCCTCTACATCGTTCGTCGCAACGTCGACACAGCGCAGGTCACCGCCGACGGTGTGAACGTCGAACTGCCCTGGGGCGAGGTTCGCGACACGCTCACTGCGTTGGGTGCTGCGATCGCCGCGCGACTCGAGCCGGTCCGCGAGCCGCGAAGCGAGAACGCCCGCGCGCAGTGGGCCTCCCGATCCCCAACCGAAGCGTCGCTTCGCCTCGCGCTCGCGATGGGTCGCTCCCTCGAGGACGCGCGCCGGGTCGAGGCCGTCTGCGAGGACAAATCCAGGGAGATCGAGCTGTGGCCCTTCGCAGTTGCCGCGCGAATGGCTCCCGAACGGATGTCTGTCGAAGCGCTTGCAGCGCTCATGGTCGAGCTTTGCCGTCCCGACCATCCGCAGGTGTCGTCGCGCTTCTTGGAGCTGCGCGCGAACGCACAGCGCATCCGCGGCACCGCCGAGAGCCAAGGCCTTCGACGCTACGAGGTCGGCCAGGCGGTCGCGCGCTGGCTCCGTCACGTCTTTGGCACCGGTCCCGAGCTGCGGTTCGACATCGACCAGGCGTTGAGCGAACTCGGCATCGAGATTCGCGCGGTCAGCGTCGACGAACCTGCCGTCGATGCGCTGTGCGCCTTTGGCCCGTCGAGACCTCCCGTCGTCGTGCTCAACCAGCGCGGCGTTCATGCGAGCAGTCCCAACGGCCGCCGCGCGACCCTCGCCCACGAGCTCTACCACCTGCTCGTGGATCTGGGCACGACGCTCCCGTACGCCGAAGCGAACTCCGTGCGCGCCCCGCGCTTCATCGAACAGCGGGCCCGCGCTTTCGCGGCAGAGTTACTGCTTCCGCGCGTCGTTGCGGAGCAGACCGCGGCCGCCGTCGCGGTGGGGCAACTGACCGCGGAGACGCGGCGACTCAGCGCGCACTACGGTGCGAGCCGCGAGCTGGTCACCCTGCAGCTCTACAATGCCCGAGAGCGCGCCTCCGCGGATGCGCAACGAGAGATCGAGTCCGAGTACGCCGCGCTGCGCCTTCAAGGCGACTGATGGCACTGGCCATCGACACAAGAAGCGCATCGACGAGCGCGCGACGGGACCGAGCGTCGCGACCTCACCCCCGATACCTCCACCGCACCGCGGGCGACTCGATCTCACCGCGCTCGTTCTGCACGCTGAGCGCTTGCTCCACGTTGCAGAACCCGTACGCGAATTGCCGCACGCGCGCGGCGTACGCGAACACATCGCGATCGCGCGGGATGTAGTCGAGAAAGCTCTCGGAGCAGAGCAGCAGCATCTTCTGCTTCGCGCGCGACGTGAGCACGTTGAAGCGGTTGATGTCGTAGATGAACGCCTCCTCTGCGCTCAACTGGTCCCGGCTCGAGAGCGCCACGGACCCGATGATGAACGTGCGGTCCGAGCCCTGAAACTTCGTAACCGTTCAGGCCCCCTCTTGCCTCTCATCGTTACCCAAACTGTATGAGGAAAAGTCCAGGCAGAACACGATCGACGCATTCCCGGGAGCCAAGGGGCCCGGCAACAGCGCACCTGCGGTGCGTAGCGCAG
>LNEO01000107.1 GCA_001465015.1 Deltaproteobacteria bacterium Ga0077539
CGAAGCCGCCGCCCCTGCCGTTCCAGGCGGGGGCGGGGCGCGCGGCAGCGCGGGTGGGGGCTTTAGCACTGCGTCCACCGTCGTTCTGCCCACTCGCTCGCGCGCGGCAGCGCGGGTGGGGGCTTCAGCACTGCGCCTACCGGCGTTCTGCTCATTGGGCGCGCGGCAGCGCGGGTGGGGGCTTCAGCACTGCGCCGAGCGCGTTCCACGCGGGTGGGGGCCGCCTCGCGGCTCGATGGCAAAACGTCGTTCGCCTCGCTCGGCCCCTATGCCATCACCCCCCCGCCCCGTCCGCGCACCGACGGCGTCAGTTGAGCTTCTTCTTGGCCGGCGCGTCTTCTGGCCCGTCTTTTGATGCGTCTCTTGGTGTGTTCTCGTTCGCAGGCTCGCGGCTCGCGGCTCGCTCGCAGCGCAGGACGAGCTTGCCGCTGTCCTTTGCGTCGATGTCGAGCACGACCTTGCCGCCGCCGTGCGAGAGCTCTCCGAACAAGAGCTCTTCGCTGAGGGGCTGACGCACGTGCTGCTGCACCACGCGCGCGAGCGGGCGGGCGCCGAACGCCTCGTCGTAGCCCTCGCGACCGAGCCACTCGATCGCCGCGTCGGTCGCCTCGAGCGTGACGTTCTTCTCGCTGAGCAGCGCCTCGGTCTCGCGCAAAAACTTTCGCACGATCGAGCCCATGATCCGCCGATCGAGCGGAAGAAACTGCACGCGCGCGTCCAAGCGATTGCGAAACTCCGGCGAGAACAAGCGCTTGAACTCGCGATCGACGTCGGGGTTTTGCAGGTTTTCGCCGAAGCCGAGCGCGCGCCGCGCCATGTCCCTCACGCCCACGTTGCTGGTCATGATGAGGATCACGTGGCGAAAATCAGCGCTCTTGCCGTTGTTGTCCGTCAGCGTCCCGTGGTCCATCACCTGGAGCAGGACGTTGAAGATGTCCGGGTGCGCCTTCTCGATCTCGTCGAGCAACAGGACGGCGTGGGGCGTCTTGGTGACGGCGTCCGTCAAGAGCCCGCCGCGGTCGAAGCCCACATACCCCGGCGGAGCGCCGATCAAGCGCGAGACGGTGTGGGCCTCCATGTACTCGCTCATGTCGAAGCGCATGAAGTTGATGCCCAACGTCTTGGCGAGCTGCTTGGCGAGCTCGGTCTTTCCGACGCCGGTGGGGCCGGTGAACAAGAAGCTGCCGATGGGCTTGTCCGTCTGTCGAAGGCCCGCGCGCGAGAGCTTGATCGCGTTGGCCACGGTCTTTACGGCGTTCTCCTGGCCGAACACCGCGTTGCCGAGGTCGGACTCGAGGTTCTTGAGCGCCGTTCGATCGTCGGTAGACACCTGCCGCGGAGGGATCTGCGCCATCGTCGCGACGACCGCTTCGACGTCCTCGACAGAGATCTTCGCGCCCTCGCCCTCGGCGAGCTTCTTCTTCGCGCCAGCTTCGTCGATGAGGTCGATGGCCTTGTCGGGCAGCTTTCGGTCTTGCAGATACCGCGTCGAGAGGTCGACCGCGGCGTCGAGCGCGGCGTCGTCGTAGACGACCTTGTGATAGTCCTCGTACTGCTTCTTCAGCCCGCGCAGGATGTCCACGCACTCCTCGCGCGAGGGCTCGCCCACGTCGACCTTCTGAAAGCGCCGCGTGAGCGCGCGGTCCTTCTCGAAGTGCTGTCGATACTCTTGAAACGTCGTCGAGCCCATGCACCGCAAGCGGCCCGCGGCGAGCGACGGCTTGAGCATGTTGCTCGCGTCCATCGTGCCGCCCTGCACCTGCCCGGCGCCGAGGATCGTGTGGATCTCGTCGATGAAGAGAATCGAGTCCTTCTCTTGCTCGAGCGCCTTGATGACGTTCTTCATCCGCTGCTCGAAATCGCCGCGAAACCGCGTTCCGGCGAGCAGCGCGCCCATGTCGAGCGAGTACACCGTCGCCGCCAGCAGCGCCTTGGGAACCTCTCCGTGAACGATCTTGTACGCGAGCCCCTCGGCGATCGCCGTCTTGCCCACGCCCGCGTCGCCGATGAGCAGCGGGTTGTTTTTCTTTCGCCGCGCGAGCACCTGGACGCAGCGGTCGATCTCTTTCTTTCGACCGATGATCGGGTCGATGCGCCCGGCCTTGACCTCTTCGTTGAGGTTGACCGTAAAGGCCTCGAGGGGGCTCTTGGCGTCCGCGTCCTGCTCTTCGCCGTCGTCGCCCGCGGGGGCCTTCTCGCGCCCCTTCGAACCACTGCCGGACTTCTTCTTGTCGTCGTCCGGGTCGCCCACCTGCGAGATGTTGTGCGTGACGAATTTGATCACGCTCAGCCGCGTGAGGCCTGCGCCAGTGAGCGCCTCGAGCGCGACCGACTCGTCCTCGGCGAACATCGCGATCAGCAGGTTGCCGCAGGTGACCTCGTCGGTCTCCGCGGACTGCGCGTGGTTGAGCGCGCGCTGAACGACGCGACGAAACCCGAGCGACGCCGACGGCTGAACGAGCCCCGACTTCTCGGGGACCTCTTCGTCGAGAAACTTCTCGACGCGCTTCTTCACTTTGTCCGCTTCGCCGCCGGCGTGCCGGATGATTCGCTTGCTCTCGTCGTCGAACAAGAGCGCGAACAAAAGGTGCTCGATGAGCACGAATTCGTGACGCCGACGCCCGGCCTCGTTGGCCGCAAGGTTCAGCGCGATTTCGACCTCGGGAGACAGGCGCATCGTTCTCTTCTCTCCAGCACTTCTGGTGTGACTGTGCGCCGACGTCAATCGGCCGGTTCGGCGGTGAGCCGCAGCGGATAGCCGCTCGCCTCGGCGGCGCGGTGGACCTGATCGACCTTGGTCTCGGCCTGGTCCTTCGAATACACGCCCGCGACCCCGCGGCCCTTGTAGTGCACCGTGAGCATCACGTGCGTCGCTTCGGTCTCGGTCTTGTCGAAGTACTCCATGAGCGCGTGCACGACGAACTCGCGGGTCGTGTAGTCGTCGTTGTGAAAAATCACCGCGTAGCGACGGGCTTTCTCGGTCTTCGTTCGCTCTTGGACCGCGACGTCGCTCGATGGATCGCCCTTCTTCTTTGGAGGATCGGCCATCTGTCTTTGCTCGCTGCCTCGTACCTTCGGACGGGGACGTTACGACCGATGCGCCCCAAACGGTAGTGTCACGCTGGTCACTATGTGGTGAGCGGTAGCGACGGCGCCAGATGTTCTGTTATGGATGGACTCGGAGCGCCTTGCGACGGTGAGCACAGAGAACCCCACGTTTACCGATGTCTTCGTCGAGCCGTGCGCGATCGCGCAAGACGGGCTCGTGCTGCGCTTCATGCTCGCGGGGCCGCCAGCGAAGACCATCGAGGCCGTTCGCTACGAGGACGACGACGGTCGCAGCGGACTGTGGCGCGTGCGGGGCGCGCTCGACGCGGACGGGAGCAACACCGACGTCGCCCGCGCGGTGCTCGTACAAGACTCTGGCGAAGGCACCTCGCTGCTCATCGAGGGCGGGACGCACGGGCTGGTCTTGACGCTCGAGGGAGCGACCGTGCGAGTCCCCTACCTGTTGCTCGCAGAGAACACCGAGACGGCGTGACCCTGGCCTACGAGTGGTTCGACCGCTTCGCTTTCGAAGCAAGACGCCTTCGTCGCGCTACGAACGGTAGCTTCGCGGCTCGTCCACGAGCGCGTTGATGGCGTCGAGCTCGCGCGCTTCGAGGGAGAACGGCGCGCCGTCTTCGCGGACGAGCTGCACGTCCGAAGGCGCGCTCGGAGAGAACACCGCGAGCGCGTGCCCGCTGATGATCCAGGGGGTCGCTTCGTAAGAGGCGATTTCGAGCTCGATGGTGCCGCCCGAGCCCTGCGGATCATCGATCACGAACACGCGCGCTCCCGGGTCGAGCGCGGTCGGAGGCAACACGCGCAGGTCGTGGACGCGGCACCAGCGCTCGACGCGATCGAGGTCGCCGTACCGAGGCTTGCCGCGCAGCTCGCGGGCGAGCGCGACGGCACCGACGCCGGTAAACACGCCAAAGAGCGCGACGAACGCGCCTCCGACGAAGGCGCCCACGGAGTAGGCGTTGGGCGAGCGCGCCGCGAGCCACCAAGACAGGTGCCCGAACATCACCGTCGCCGCAGAGAAGAACGAGAACACGAACCACAGCCCTCGGCGCATCGCGGGCTGCACTTCGAGGATCCGCTGCGGCAACACGGGCCGCGCAGGGACGTGCGCCGCGCTCACGAGGGCGCCAGCGCCGGTCTTGCGCTCGAGCGCGCCAGCGTAGAACCAGGTCATGCCCAGGCCGAGCGCGGAGACGGCGGAGAGAAACGCTGTTCCGTGCGCGTGCGCCGAGGCGCCGGTGACGGCGAGCGCGCCGAACCCGAGGAACATCGAGAGGCCGATCGCCGCGAGCAGCATGAACTGCGCGCGCCCCACATGAGGATCGAGCGCGTGATGCCCGTGCGTGTCCGGCGCGAGGGCGGTTGGCTCCGCGGCCACGACCGCAAGGCCGGACTCAGCGCGAACTGCGACGGGCTCGTCGCTCACCGCGGGAGCGGCTTGACGAACCTTCGGGCCGCGGCTATTCAATCGATCCTCCGCGCGGGTTTAACTCAGCTGGTAGAGTACGAGCTTCCCAAGCTCGCTGTCGTCGGTTCGAATCCGATAACCCGCTCCAAGATTCGTTCGCTTCGTGTTGCATGGGGGTGGTGTTCGCTGTTGAAGGGGAGGCGCTTCGCGCGCGCACAGCGGACTGTCATCGTGATCGATGCCGGTCGTGCGCGCACGTCGCCTTTGTCACGGAGGCGCGACGCTGCTCCGAGCGCGCGACGTGATTCTTCGCGCGGCCATCGCGCTCGACACCTCGCGCAGCGGGGGATGGCGTCGCGGTTGACGGATAGACTTCTACCGTAGTATCTACTACGATAGCGATCAAAGAAACGGTTGTTCCAACTGACCACGGCGGTAGTCACTCGGAGTATGGTGCGGGACGTGTCGACGCTCGAATCGCGGATCTTGTGGCTCGTCGAGCACCGCGCCGAAGGGAGCCAGCGAGAGCTGTCTCGCCGCGCGGGGCTCTCGCCGAACTACATCGGCACGATCCTCACGCGCCTTCGCAAGAACGCCAACGCGCAGATCGAGAAGGACTCGCTCGTGGCGCTCGCGAAGGCCGGCGACGTCTCGCTCGACTGGCTCATGAACGGCCGGGGAAACCCCGAGCGCGAGACGGTGCTCGACACAGGCTCTCCGCTGCGCTTGATCGAGGGTTGGCGGCGGTCCGTCGACGACGCGAGAGAGAAGGGCTCGTTCTTGCCCGACTGGGTGTGGGAGCGAGCCGGAGAGATCCGCAACGCGCACGCGCCGGTGCCGCTCACGCCCGAGTTCGTGCTGCGCACGGCGCTCTATGTGTACGACACCGTCGCGCTCGAAGAGAAAGCTCACCTCGCGCTCGCGTCGGTGCGCGACGAGATCGCCTCGCACAACGCCGCCGTCGCCGACAAAGAAGAGCGCGATCCCCAGCAGAAGCTCGAGCGACGCAAGTAGCGCGGCGAGAGAAACTGCGGCAAGAGCCAGGTTGAATAGAGGGGTGGCTCTCACGATGTCGACAGACCCCGCGTCGGGTGCGGCGCAAAGACTCACGGCGAAAGGTGCGCTTCGCGCGACCACCGTCAGAGGGCGCAGCGATGGGCGACGGGCAGCGGGCAACGGGCAGCGGGCAACGGGCTCACTTGAAAAGAGGTGTTGCTTCCACGGGGTTAACAAACCCCGTGTTGGGCGCCGTTCGAAGACTCACGGCGGAAGGTGCGCTTC